>CACYHM010000237.1 GCA_902774195.1 uncultured Eubacteriales bacterium | reverse complement strand
CAGCATAGGCATTGCTTCAAGATTCATCTCTGCATATTTAGGATCGGTTTCGAAAACCACCTTCCCTGTATAGCGCATCCAGTGGCCGTCAGGCTTTGCGCAGGCGATCTCTACCTTCGGATTGGCCAGCATCTGCTTATATACATCCTTGAAGTCGCCTACTCCGAAGAGCACTTTGCCGTCCGCCTCAAGATGCGCTCCCAGAGGTCTCACCTTAGGCTGATCGCCATCTGCCGTCGCCAGATAGAACACTCCCGCCTCTGTCAGAAAATCATTTACTTTGCTCATGATCAATACCTCCCGTTGTGGTCATATTTTCACTCTGTCATTTCGATATCATGATGTTTGTATCATACTTCCGGCCCTGCCGGGCTATTTTATCTCTGCGTTTCCTGTATCGGATATCAGTCCGGAGGCGCATAGCGTGCCCCAGCTGAATACAGTCTCGAGCTGGCCGCCGCCTCCCTCGAGTTTCAGGTCACCGGCAGTCCACGGAGCTGTGACTCCGTAATATCCGTAGCGGCTGTCGACAGTATGCCCCGCCGCCTTTGCTCCGTCCTGGATGTTGTCCGGCCCGCTTACCTCGTCACGTCCAAGCCATGCCTCCTGATCGCTGATGAAGCTCTCCGCGACCTCAGCATCATAGCCCATTTCCGTCAGGGCCGCCGCACGCGCTTCTTTGTCCTCTCCGTTCGTAACGATGTCCACGACCTTTTTGTACTGATCCGCGTCCAGCACTCCGGTGCGGACAGTGGCCGACGATTTAGGCACGCTCCTCTGCGAGTCGTTCGGATAAGTGCCGTCATCGTTTTTGCCGTATGACATGGAATATCCGCCGTCGCCTCCGTCCCTGCTTACATCGATCTTTCCCGTAAGGTCTCCCATCGAGGCTATGCTTTCCGGCTCGAAGCCTCCGTAGCACGGCCAGGCGAGATTGAAGTGCAGGTCTCCGTTGTTGTCATAGAGCACTATGGTCTCTTTGGCGTTTTCAGGCGTGATGAGATCGTAATCCGTCACCGGCCAGTTCTCATCGCTTTCTGCCACCAGCGCGTAGATCTCCTCTCCGTTCATATCGGCGAAGGTCTCGACCTGCTTCTCAGGCGGCAGCGCCTTGAACTCTTCATACGTCATCGCGGACGTCTTTTTTGTCCCGTTGGCCCATACCGCCAAGCCTACGATGACCGCGAGCACGGCTATCGCCGCGAATATCCATCTGGTTTTCTTCTTCTCTTTCATGTCTACGTACGCCCCTTTATATCCCATCGATCACGATCCTTAACGACCACTATGATTCTACCATATATGGCAGCCGTCCCTTTCGATTTTTCTGCAAAATAAAGCAGACCGCTAAGCCTGCTTCCGAACGGTGTATTCGCGCCTAAAGGCTCGATGCGAGTTCGCGGATCTGCTCCAGCTTTGCATCAGGGCCGCTTTCGGCGTTGCTTGCGGTTACTATGCCCATGTCCTTCAGACCGGTATACGCGAGCATGGCCTTGTATGTCCCAATGGCTCCGTCATATACTCCCGGGGATTCCGAGCTCAGAAGAAGCGCTGCTTTTGCCATTGCCGCAGTATGGGCTACTTTCGGGCTTCCGTTCAAAATAGTGATCTTCATGATACTTCTCCTCTTTAATTAGTTTTTTCCTTCCCAGCGGTCCCTGCCGTCATCTATGATGACCGGTACCGAATACTTTCCGTCTCTCACTTCTGCTGCATATATGTCGCAGTTTCCGATGTTCTTTGCCCAGTAGCTTCCGTGCGAGTCCGGCGTCAGATATTCGAGCGCGCCTTTCATAGCTATGGCA
Organism: uncultured Eubacteriales bacterium; assembly: GCA_902774195.1. The sequence goes on along the minus strand of CACYHM010000237.1, from coordinate 1,816 downwards.
TGCGTGGATATGAGGATGTTCTTCTCTGCCGCCTCTTTCCTTATATCTTCGAGAAAGCCTCCCAGTCTCGATACGACATCGGCAAGAGGCTCCATGCCCTCAGGCGCAGGCACATTGACGAAGTCCTCGAAGAAATCCATCACCTCAGGCGCAGGATCTCTCAGATCCATGCCCTCGTACGGGCCGTAGTCCATCTCGATCAGCCTGTCATCGACAACGCGCTCTGCATGAGGCGCGATTATCTCTGCCGTCTGTACTGCTCTCCCCAGAGGGCTCGAATAGACCTTGTCTATCTCAACGCCCATTTCAGCAAAGCGGTCCGCAGCTTCCCTCGCCTGCCCGATGCCGGCATCGTTGAGCGGGTGATCGCTCCTTCCCTGCATCAGCATCTTTGCATTCATATCCGTTTTTCCGTGGCGTATTATATACAGCATGCCGTTTCCTTTCTGCCGGTACGCGCTGCTATTTCAGGCTGCTGAGCCATGATGCTATCTCAGGCCGGTTCGCGTCAGCCGGAAAGAGCTTCGCTCCGATAATCTCTCCCTTCATCAGCGGCTGCAGCGTGTCCGGTGCCTTGACGATGTCGCTGCCGCCCGATGTCGCGAACAGCGCCACCTTCTTGCCTGTGAAGTCATAGCTCTTCACGAAGGTGCTTATGATGTTAGGCGCCGTGAAGTACCAGATCGGGAATCCGATCAGGATCAATTCGTAGTCGCCGAAGTTCTCTACCTTGTTTTTGATCGGCACGTCCTTCTTACCGATCTTCTCTTTGTTGCACCTTGCGAGCGGATTTGTCCACCGGATATCCGCTTCTGTGTACGGCACTTCAGGCTCTATCCTGAAGAGATCGCTCTCTGCGGCCTCCGCCACTCTCTGTGCAAGCGAAGCGGTATATCCGCCCGCGCTGAAATATGCTGTCAATGTCTTCATAGTTCTTTGCCTTTCTCCCGGCGCCAGCCTTCACAGGCTGCGATTTAACTGAAAGTATATGTAATTATATTGCGTTATTTATCAATATGTTACGAAACAAGTCCTCTTTTTCAGAGTTCTGCGTTATTTATCAATATGTTACGAAACAAGTCCTCTTTTTCAGAGTTCTGTATATATCATACCGTGTCTGCCGCGGTCGGAGCGCATCAGCGAGATGTGGTCGACCGTCATGGATGCTCCGAAGAGCGAAGCCATCTCTTCCTCCTGAATTCCGGTGAGTCTCCCGCCGGCCCTTCTCATGAGCGTTATGTGAGGAGAGAACTTCTTCCTGTCGAACGGCACCCCCGCATCCGACAGCGCGCGTCTCAGTCTTCTGCTGACAGCCATGAGAGGAGGACAATCATCAAGACCTGCCCACCAGAGATCCCCGAAAGCTCCGATGCCTTTGAGCCTGATCTCAAATGGCCGGATCTCTATGCTTTCGACAGCGCTCTTTACGAGTCCAGGATCGTCATATTCTCCTATGAAAGCCAGCGTAAGATGCATATTGTCCGGATGTGTCTCCCTGCCGCGCACGCCGTAAGTCCTCATGGCATCCTGGATGTCCATGAGCGCGTCCTTCATCCCGTCATTCAGATTCACAGCAATAAAGAGTCTCATCTGTTATCTGTCCTGCACCGCCCGCAGTCGCTGCAGCCGTTGCATATGAGTTTCATCGCGCACTCCCTGCAGTTGCCGCAGTAGTGCTTCACATAAAGCTGATCTTCGGGCACCGGAAGCCCCCAGGTGTCGACAAGTTCGAACTCCATCGGCTTTCCCTGATAATTCATGCCCGACTTCAGCGCCTGGCTGGTCTGAAGGCGCTTGCCCTTGAGGACGTATCTTT
>CACYHM010000236.1 GCA_902774195.1 uncultured Eubacteriales bacterium | reverse complement strand
CTCTTCGTAATTGAACTTGGTGATGAGCGCCTGCGCGGACTTCGAAGACCCCATCGCCCCGTATTTGAAATACAGCTTTGCCATTTCCGTTCTCCTTTTAGTATATGAATTATAATACATTAAAAACGTCCGCTTTATAAGATGCTGATTTGATAAATAAGTAAAGTTGACAATAAGTCTGCATCTCTCAAAAAATTAGATTAATATATTCTTTTTTACACCTCATATAGTATAATAGCTTCAATGGGGGTCGACGGATCCCAGGGATAACATTATCACTGATAACATTATCACTCTAAAGTACTTTAGGAGGGTTATGATGAAGAAATTTATTGTAGTACTCCTCGCTGCACTGATGGTATTCTCATTTGCTGCATGCGGGGGAAGTAAAGGCGGTTCGTCAGATGACGGCACCATGAAAGTTGCGATGGTAACAGACTATGGTGATATAACTGACCAGTCCTTCAACCAGACAACTTATGAGGCATGCAAGGCATTCTGCGACGAGAACGGCGTAGAGTTCACTTACAAGAAGCCTGCATCCGACGCTGACGCTGACCGTGTTTCTTCGATCGAAGAAGCTATCGAGGAAGGCTACAACGTTATCGTAATGCCTGGTTACGCATTTGCGAACGCTATCTACGAGGTAGCTCCGATGTATCCTGACACAAAGTTCGTTGCTCTTGACGTTTCCGAGGGAGACCTCACAGCTTACGGCGAGAGAGAATTCGACGGACCGAACGTCTACAGCGCTGTTTACCAGGAAGAGCTCGCCGGCTACATGGCAGGTTATGCTGCTGTTAAGCTCGGATACACCAAGCTCGGATTCCTCGGCGGAATGGCAGTACCTGCCGTACAGAGATACGGTTCCGGATTCGTTCAGGGTGCTGACGCTGCTGCAGAAGAACTCGGCAAGAGCGACGTAGAGATCAAGTACGTCTATGGCGGACAGTTCTTCGGCGATGCTGACATCACAGCTGCCATGGATACATGGTACGGCGCAGGCACAGAGTGCGTATTCGCCTGCGGAGGCGGAATCTACAGCTCGGCTGCAGAGGCTGCTGCCAAGACAGGCGGAAAGGTCATCGGCGTTGACGTTGACCAGCAGGGAATCATCGACGGACAGTACGGCGACGGCATGACAGTTACTTCGGCTATGAAGGGTCTTGCTCCTACAGTCAACACTCTGCTCAGAGCCATCAAGGCAGGCGAGTGGGCTGACTATGCCGGCCAGATCCAGAACCTCGGACTCGTTTCCGAGAACCCGGCTGAGAACTATGTACAGCTGCCAGAGAGCACACAGTTCGGCGACGGCTTCACAGCTGACGACTACAACAAGCTTGTCAAGGAGCTCTATGACGGAACAAGAACTGTTTCGAACGACACAGAGAAGCTGCCTACGACAAAGGTTGTAAAGGTAGACGATCAGGGAGCTATCAAGGGCTAATAAGATCAAAAAAGGGCGGTTCCGCAAGGAATCCGCCTTTTTTATTGTCACCTTTTTTTGTATAATAAATATGTATACTTTAGCACTGGTCATTAAGACGGAGGAATACGTATTATGGATGCACCTTATGCCATAGAAATGGTGAACATCACCAAGCGATTCCCCGGCATCATCGCTAATGACAACATCACGTTGCAGCTCAAAAGAGGCGAGATACACGCCTTGCTTGGGGAGAATGGTGCCGGCAAATCCACTCTTATGTCCGTTCTGTTCGGTCTTTACCAGGCCGAAGAAGGCGTGATCAAAAAGGACGGCAAAGAGGTAAAGATCAACAACCCTAACGATGCCAACGACCTGGGTATCGGAATGGTACACCAGCACTTCAAGCTCGTTCAGTGCTTCACGGTCCTCGAGAACATCATCCTCGGAGTCGAGTCCACAAAGGGCGGCATGCTCCAGATGGAAGAAGCCCGTGAAAAAGTACTGGCGCTGTCTGAAAAGTACGGACTTCAGGTCGATCCTGACGCGAAGATCGAAGACATCACGGTCGGAATGCAGCAGAGGACTGAGATCCTCAAGATGCTCTACCGTGACAACGAGATCCTCATCTTCGACGAGCCGACTGCTGTGCTCACGCCGCAGGAGATCGAAGAGCTCATGGAGATCATGAAGAACCTGAGAGCTGAGGGCAAATCGATCCTGTTCATCACTCACAAGCTGAACGAGATCAAGGCCGTAGCCGACAGAGTAACGGTACTGCGCCGCGGCAAGTACATCGGGACCGTGGATGTGGCTGACACGTCCAAGGAAGAGATGAGCCGCATGATGGTAGGCCGTGACGTAAACATGGTCGTCGAAAAGTCTCCTGCAAAGACAGGTGATACCATCCTCAAGGTCGAGGGAATGACTGTCGCGTCGAAGGTACATGCCAACAACGCGGTCAAGGATGTCAGCCTCGAGGTCAAGGAGGGAGAGATCGTCTGCATCGCAGGTATCGACGGCAACGGCCAGACGGAGTTCGTATACGGACTCACCGGCATGGAGCCTCTGGTAAGCGGCAAGATCACCCTCTGCGGCGAGGATATATCGCACGCGAGCATCCGCGCCAGGAGCAAAGAGATGAGCCACATCCCTGAGGACAGACACAAACACGGACTCGTGCTCGACTATCCTCTCGAGTACAACATGATCCTTCAGAGGTATTTCCAGCCTGAGTTCACATCGGGCGCGGGCTTCCTCAAGAGAAAAGAGATCAGGGCGTATTCTGAAAAGCTCGAGGCCGAGTACGACGTAAGATCCGGCCAGGGCCCTGTGACGATCGCACGTGCGATGTCCGGAGGAAACCAGCAGAAAGCAATCATCGCCCGCGAGGTCGACAAGGATCACAAACTGCTCGTGGCGGTACAGCCTACAAGAGGTCTGGACGTCGGAGCCATCGAGGGAGTACACAAACAGCTGATCGCCGAGCGCGACAACGGACGCGCGGTACTGCTGATCTCTCTCGAACTCGAAGAGGTCATGAATGTTCCTGACAGGATCCTCGTCATGTACGAGGGCGAGATCGTCGGAGAACTCGATCCTAAGAAGACGACCGTCGAAGAGCTCGGTCTCTACATGGCGGGCGCCAAGAGAAACGTCGGCACTGAGAAAGCAGAAAGGAAGGAGGAAGCATAATGGAAGAGAAGAAAAGTCTCATCAAGAATCCGTCCTTCCAGGCGATACTTACCTCCCTGGTATGTA
>CACYHM010000235.1 GCA_902774195.1 uncultured Eubacteriales bacterium | reverse complement strand
GAATTCCTTCTCCTCTGCTGTGAGGTCCGTGCCGGAATCGAGCGCGAATGCTCCGCATCCGACGAGGGCAGGGGTGTTAGGCATGAGTCTCAGGAGTCTGAACTTGCCGCCCGTCATCTCGCGTATGCTGTCTGTTGTAAGGCCGGCCATTATGGATATCATGGCTTTGCCGTCAAGAGTGTCGCCGAGCTCCGAAAGAGCAGCGGCAGCGTACTGAGGCTTTACGCATGCGACCAGGATATCGACTGCCTTGCCGAGCTCCTCATTGCTGCCTGCGATATGACAGCCCATTTCTCTGTATTTTGTTTTGATAGCTTCGGAAAAATCGCTTACATAGACATCTTCAGCTTTGACAACGCCTGTCTTGATTGCGCCGGAAAGGATAGCTCCGCCCATTGCGCCTGCTCCCAGGAATCCGATTTTCATTTAAGTCCCTCCATTCGATCACTGTCGTTATGATTACTTGCTAAACCGCGGTCTAAACCGCGTTACAATGTAATTGTATACCTTTTGAAGTGTAAGTCAATAGGAGTATGAAGGCTTTATTTCTCTACCTCTTTTTTGATCTCTTCTGCTGCATCATCGACGGCTTCCTTGACCTTTTCTCTGACCTCGTCGACCTCTTCCTTGTATTCCTTTGCAGCCTCTTTTGACAGTTCTTCGATCTTGTCCCTGAGCTCATTGATCTCTCTGGTAAAGTTGTCTGCCATGGCCTTTGTCTCGGCCTTCATCTTCTTTTCGAATTTGTCATCCGTGACAGTGTCTACGAACTGATCTACGCCTTCCTTGAATTTGAGAAGAGCTGCCTTTGTGACCTGTTTTGTTCCTTTAGTGATAAGTTTCAGACCGTCTTTGATTTCTTCGTTCATTTCAGTTTCTCCTTTGCATAAAAATCAGCTGAAGCATATAGAATCAACGATACGATTATATCATAAAAGTCCTGCCGGAGATCCATCCGTCAGGACTTATGGTGGTCTGTGCGAGGCTCGAACTCACGACATCATGGTTGTGACCCATGCGCTCTCCCAGCTGAGCTAACAGACCATAGCATGCGCTTCATAACGCGCACGACTATTGTAACGCTTTTCTGCTTAAATTAACAGAACTTTTTTGTTTCTTTCACAGCACAGAGCGGGACCCGGACTCACGGCATCACGGAACGGCGGACTGTGCGAAGCCCGGACTCAAGATATCATGGCTGTGATGCAGCCGGAAGCTTCGGCGTCACGTATACGGTGCGGTTGTGCGTGAATATCACCATGCCCGGCTTTGAACCGTTCGGCTTCTTTACATATCTTACAGGGACGTAATCCACAGGCACGTTGTCCGAACCGCCCGCCTTGCTGTGATATGCCGCGATCGCAGCGGCCTCGTAGATAAGATCCGCGGACAGGTCGTCCACGTTGCGCCCGTCATCGAGCCTGACGATGATATGCGATCCCGGTATGTCCTTCGTATGCATCCACACGTCGGTCTTTGAGGCGAACTTCATCGTCAGCCAGTCGTTCTCGAGGTTGTTCCTTCCGACAAGCACCTCTGTGCCGTCGCTGAGGGAATAGCGGTACGGCTCGGGCTTCTGGTTCTTTTTTTTACGCTGCGAAGCTTTCTGCCGCCTTCTGACATATCCCGTCTGTTCGAGCTCGTCTCTGATCGATTCTAGAAGGGGAACGCTGTCAGCCGATTCAATGCTCTGAACGACAGATTCGAGATATTCGATATCTCTGTCGTTGTCTTCGAGCTGTGCCTGCTTTTCGTGTATCGCCGTCCTGGCCTTCGAATACTTCTTGAAATACCTCTGGGCATTTGCAGAGGCGTTCACCTTTTCGTCGAGCGGGATAGATATGAGACTGCCGTCGTAATAATTCGTGACGGTCACGCTTTTCGCACCGGGCTCCACCACGTGGATGTTAGCCGTGAGCAGTTCGCCGTACAGCCTGTACTTTTCAGAATTCTCGGCGTTCAGAAGATCCTCCGAGAGCTTCTTTTTCTTGAGCATGGCCTTGTCGAGCGCCGCCTGAGCCGACTTCAGAAGAGGAAGGGACTTCTGACGCACGAGGTTCGAGGATTCGCGGTTCGTATAGAAATAGTCTATGCACCCGGAAAGCGTGTCGAAAAAGACGGTATCGAGATCCGCGTACTCCTCAAGATCGCAGATGTGGAACTCCCGCGGGGTCCCTTCGCTGTCGGCATATACCCTCGGCCTGCAGCTGCCGTCTTCGACCGACGAGACTATCTCGATGAGCCTTTTTGCCGGTGCGCCCGAAATGAGAGAGGCGTCATCGCCCTCGCTGCAGTAGCGCAGCATCTCACGGCTGACAGCAGGGGATATCCCGCTGACACTTGCCATGATCGCGCGGTCGCCGCACGGAAGACCCGTGAGAGGACCGACCTCCTTGAACGCTGTTTTGTCCTGCACAGGAGGGTACTGATAAACGACGCCCGGCAGAAGCTGGCGGTATCTGTTGACATCTATCGAGATGCGCTTGATCGCGTCGATTATCTTACCTGTCTCGAGGTCTGTAAGCACTATATTGCTGTGCTTTGACATTATCTCGATGATGAGGCGTCTGCATACGGAAAAACCCATCTCGTTCAGGGCTTCGATGTCGATCTCGATGATGCGCTCGGAATCCTTCTGCCTGACAGCTGTGATGCGGCCGCCCTGAAGGTGTTTTCTGAGCAGCATGCAGAATGTCGGAGGCTGGTCCGGATTGGTATAGCTGCCTTCAGTCAGGCAGACTCTCGCGGACTGGCTGCCGCACGACATGAAAAGGCGCACATTGCCACGCTGAGTGTGGATGTGCACCAGAAGATCTTCGGGACCCGGCTGATATATCTTTTCGATCTTGCCGGGAACGATCCTTTCATTCAGTTCTTTTGCTTCCGCATAGGTGATTATGCCGTCGTAAGCCATGATTC
>CACYHM010000234.1 GCA_902774195.1 uncultured Eubacteriales bacterium | reverse complement strand
ATCTCATATTCAGGGTGATATATGACCCTGCCCTCCTGATCGAGGAGGCAGGCAAAGCCGGTATCGTACACCTTTATATCTTCGAGCTGCGAGATGAAGGTGTCCACCGGGATATCCAGTCCCATGACTCCTATAAGCTGGCCCGCTTTATATATAGGTATGATATAGGAGCATGTCCATATATCTCCAAGGTAATCCGACCTGTAAGGGCCGACCCATGAAGGGCGGCCGCGCTCTACAGGCGTGAAATACCATGCATTATGCATCGTGTCTTCAGAATCCAGAGCGCCCGCGTCGAGAGGTTCCTTTTCGATGAAACCTGTCTTTCCGATCTTCGAGTAGAAAAAGCCGTGCTCATTGCTGCTGATCCCGGGATCTATACAGTAGTAGTAAGTGACGACCCCGTATGAGCGCGCTGCGATGCTTCCGAACACTACCTGGATATTGTCACAGTAATCTTTAAGATATGCATCGATCGCCTCGTTCTGTGCAGCTGTCCTCTCTTCAGGGCTTTTGAAATCGCCCGCGGCGCCGTTGCTGATAAGAACGGTGCTGTCGAGAGTGTCATCCGCGAGATTCGCCACGGACTCGACAGACTGCTCTATGCTCTCAAGGTACTCCTCGATGGACTTGCCGGTATCGCTGGCCATGAGATCCATCATCTCAAGGGTCCTGTGGTCGTTTTCCTCTTTTATATTCGGATAGCTCGCGCCAAAAACAGCCGCCACGGTAACGAGTATCGCAGCAACAGTTATCGCAGCTATCCTTGTGCGTATCGAGTGGATATCCATTAGTGTTCCCCCGGTCCTTACCCCTTCTGCTTATCAGCATTTCCAACTGACATCTCGCGGTAATTCGCGAAGTATCTGCCTGTCCATGCCGTTCTGAAACCGTCCAGACGCTCCGAAGTCACGTATATCCTCTTTCTCGAGAAAAGAGGTATCCACGCGGCGTCTTCCTGGATGATCTTCTTTTCCAGTTCCCTGTATTCCTTTATCCTCCTGTCCGGATCCGTTATCGTCCTTGCCAGGCGCACGCGCTCCATCACCTTCTCATCAGGGTAGCAGAGGCTGCGGAACTTTGTATTATTGCTGCTTCCGAAGAATGTGTATACGAAATTGTCCGGATCGTTGTAATCCGCTATCCATGTCGCCTCATAGCAGCTGAGATCTCCGCTCTTTCTGTGCTCCATGAAGGCTTTATCGTCTATCACTTCGACCATCGCATTGACGCCGACAGCCTCCCACATATCCGAGATCATCCTCACCATCTCCATCTCATTCTGGGATGATGAGGCTCTCACGCTGAAAGTGATATCGAAGCCGCCGGGATATCCCGCCTGCCCGAGCAGTCTGCGCGCTTCATCGGGATCAAACGGTATGGTCTCGAGATCTGGGTCAAAGCCGTACAGACCGCGCGGATATATGCCGTTCTCAACAGAACCGAGCCCGTCATATACGGAGTTCAGCAGCAGATCCCGGTCTACAGCGAGCTGCAGAGCCTTTCTTACTCTTACATCATTCAGAGGCTCGAGAGATTCATTGAGAGCGATATATGTTATGCCCACCTGCTGAGCTTCATGTCTCCTGTCTTTATATATATCACCGTGGATGTAGAACTCCGCCGAATTATCCAGGTCTTCAAGGTCCATTACATCCAGCTCATCTTCATCGAACATAGTCCTGATGGTCTCTGAGTCTTTCACGAAGCGGACATCGAGGCCTTCGCTCTCAGGCGCGCCTGCCCAGCAGTCCATGTTTGCGGAATAGAGCATGCCTTTGCCCGGAGTCCATTCGTCAAGGATGAACGGTCCTGTGCCTATGGTATGTTCGGCATCCTTTCCGAAGCTGTCGCCTGCTTTCTCTGTCGTCTCTTTATCGAGTATCGACGCGCCCGGCATAGTGAGGCACGCAAGGAAAGCCTCGAACGGTTCATCGAGAACTATCATAAAGTCAAGATCGCCTCTGGTCATGAAGCCTTCGAGACTGTCAGCCTTTCCGTTTTCGAGAGCCTCAGCGCCCTTGATGCACCTGACGATATCCCTGTTGTTCGAATCCGGGTGGGTGAGGAGTCTTGTGAAAGTGTATTCAACATCTTCCGAAGTAAGCGGCGATCCGTTGCTGAACGTAACGCCTTCTCTCAGCCGGAACGTGTATATCCGTCCGTCGCCGGACACTTTCCATGATTCGGCAAGCATCGGTTCAATGACCGTGCCGCCCTTTCCGTCTGTTTCCATCTTTATAAGACGGTCGAAGACACTGTAGGCGGTGTTGTAATACAGAGTCGTGCACTGAAAATCCACCGTGTCAGGTTCGTCCCATACACTGACAACATATGAAGAAGTGTCCGTCTTCTGATCCCGCTGTTCTGCGCCCGAGCATGAGCAGAGCCCTGCGGCGAGCATCATCAGTATGATCAGAAAAGCGATATATCTGTGCTGTCTGACTGTTCTCATAGCGCTTCCCCCTTTTGCCGTCAGCAAGCCCGGCTTATCAGCGCATACTTTTTTTAATTGTATAACACATTCCTTGTATTATCATGTATTTCGTTATCTGCGCCATCTTCTCCCATAATACTGGTATGTCGGCACAGTGCCGTCGGTATAGTATTCACCGTACTGGTATACCACATCTTCAGGAATGGTCTCATACTGTCCCTCGGTAATATCAGGCACCCGGCTCATGATGCGGCTCCACAGAGCCGCCGCCGTATTTGAAGTGGTATTCATCTCGGAGTTGTGATCCGTTCCTATCCACAGAGCAGCCGAATACTTCGGAGTGAATCCGCAGAACCAGATATCTGCCGTATCGTTGGTGGTACCTGTCTTTCCTCCGACCTGGACCCCGTATATCGACGCACTCCTGGCTATGCCCGCTGAAACGACAGACTTAAGGCAGTCGGTCATTATGAACGCGACGCCCTCATCGAGG
>CACYHM010000233.1 GCA_902774195.1 uncultured Eubacteriales bacterium | reverse complement strand
GCCTCTGACCAGCTGCGCCGCATAGCGGAGCGCACCTGCGATTACCGGGGCTCCGGACGCTCTTGAGATGATCATGACCAGCCTGTCATAGCCTTCTCCTATTCCCGGGCCGTATCCGTAGCCGCTTGCCTCATAGCTTCCGCCTGTCTGGAACGCAGACATCATCTTTACAAGGACATTGCCCGTAAGCGAGTCTGTCACCATGATGTCAGGCGAACCCTGGAGCAGATCGTTTCCTCTCATTACGCATCCGCCGTCAGCTCTCGAAGACTCAGCGAATCTTACAGGATAACCGCCTTCGGCAAGCTCCCTGAGAGCCTTTTCCGTCTGTCTGGCTCCGTCGACGTTCAGGATACCGATCGTCGGGTCAGATACTCCGCAGGCCTTGGCGGCGATGATGCCGTATACCGCGTTTTTGATCATTCCCTCTATCCTGTCCGCACTGGATGTGCCGGTGGTGTTGGCGATGAACATCTCCCTGCCTGTTGCAGGAGTGATGACTCTGCCCACGGTCGAAACACCGATAGGAAACGGATAATGCATCGTGACCGCAGCGTCGACCTCTCCCTTTTCGAGAAGTTCTTCCATCTTCTTGTGACCTTCTTCGTCATCCGCTACCTTGACGGTAGTAACGCCTTCGGCCTCGAGAGTTCCGATGTAGTAAACGTCGATGCCTTCTTTTGCTGCCATCACTGCAGCCGCCATGGAATTCTCTTCGCCGTGTTCGCTTCCCATTCCGGTAAGAGCGATCTTTGGCTTCTTTCCGTAGCTGCCGCTTTCCAGTCCGTTTGCCATTTCAAGGAAGGTCTCGGCGATCAGTTTTTCAATATTCTGAGCCATGATGCCCTCCTTTACTCTGCCAGAAGTCCGGCTGCAAAATCCTTGAGCGCACTGGCGATCAGTCCCTTGACTTCCTCTTCGGATACGCCGGAGCCTCCGCCCGAAGACTGTCCCTTGTTGGCTTCGATCACGAAGGATACACCATCGAAGAGATTCGTCATTCTTCCGAGGAAGAGGCTTCCCTTGCCGATGACCATGGCTCTTTCGATCTTGCCTTCAAGCATCAGATCCCTGCAAGGTCCCATGAAAGGAACGCCTGAAGGAATATGTCCCTGTGTCGGAGCCCAGCCTTTCATGCCGTGATCGACGATGAAAGAAGCGAGATCCTTCTTTTCGAGATCGCCTCTCTTTACTCCGAGAGCACCGATCATCTTGTAGTTGGATTCAGGAACATCTCCTGCGCCGGCAGGCTTTGTGATGTCCGGATTCTGCATCTCAGGCGCGAACTTGTCGACATCCGTGATCTTGAGTCCTGCAGCGTCGAGCGGATCGGTCACGAGTGATCCGATAACATTCTGAGGAGCTGAACCGGTACCTACTTTATGTCTTCCGACGATGTCCGTGCGGATGACAGGATCCGTGCCGTTGTCCTCCCTGATGAGTACCGAGAATCCCGCGAGGCAGTCCTCGAGGACCGGGATGCCCTTCTCGACATGGCTCTTGCCGTTCATTCCGAGCTTGGCCGTGCAGCCGCCGGCTGTCACGACAACATTTTTGAATGTCCCGGCCTTGACCAGCGACGCCGCATTAAGAAGCGCGTGCGCAGGTCCTGCGCAGAATCCTCTCGTATCGGATCCCGTCGCGTTGACAAGACCGGCGATCTCAGCTGCAGCCTTGGCGAAATTGCCGCCGCCTCTCTGGTTCATGTCGCCGCAGGCTTCCTCGGCGCAGTCGATCACATAGTCGACTTCTGCCGGATCGATGCCCGTGACTCTGATGAGGTGGAGCAGCGAGAGCACGCTCGTAGCCTTGCTGGAGATGTTCTCGAGCATGACATGAGCAGAAAGGTTCACGTCAACATCATGCGCTTTCTTCACAGCTCCGACGAGCTTTCCGTCGAGGTAGAGTCCGCATCCGCCGTCTTCAACGACAGCCTTGAGGCTTTCCTCTGTGAACTCGGCGTTCTTGTCCATAACAGCAATCTGCTCGTCTGTGAACATGCCGTGTGCAGCGAGCTTTTCCTTGACGGAAGCCGCAAAGCCGGCCTCGAGTTCGACCAGATCGAATGTGTCGCAGATCTGCATGAGTCCGTAGAACTCATCCTCAGGCATGATCTCGCCGTACTTTCCTGTTCTGTCAGTGATGTCTGTCGGCTTGTCATACCACGGGAATTCGATCGCCTTGAGCTGTTCATTGTCGATATTGCCGATGTATGCCTGGTTAGGCGCATATCTTACGACATCCTCGAAGCTTCTCAGGTGCTTCGGAAGCTCCTTGAGATACTCTCCGTCAGGATTGACTATGCGCTCTGTTACCTGAGTCGCTCCGTCATGGATGACCATGTCAGGCGTATGTGCCAGAGTATAGCTGGCGCCTCTTAATACTGCATAATCACTCATAGTATTTCTCCTATACGTACTTCTCTACCATTGCCTTTACAGCATCAGCAGTAGCATCGTCCTTTACGAGCTCCTCGATCTTCTCTCCGTCCTTGTAGATGGCGATGACAGGAAGTCCCATTACCTTCTGACCGATGGCGACTCTTCTGGCCTTCGAAGTGTTGAGAGCCGCGAATTTGAGCTTGTCGCCGTACTGATCGGCAAGAGCGTGCACATGAGGCATCAGAGCCTGACATGGAACACAGCCGTCGCCGTAGAAATCCACTACTACATAACCGTCTGCCTGAAGTACTTCTTCCTCAAATGTTTTCTTATCAACTTCTAACATTTTTCTGTCCTCCGTTTATCTCTTATATGATATTAGGTTCTTGCTCCGCCTGAGTATGATGTTCCGTTCAGCTCTTCAATGTATTCGCTGGCCTGTACCGCAGCGATAGCCCCGTCTGCCGCAGCTGTCACTACCTGCTTCAGACTCTTCTTACGGATGTCTCCTGCTGCAAAAACGCCCTGGATATTGGTTCTCATGTCTTC
>CACYHM010000232.1 GCA_902774195.1 uncultured Eubacteriales bacterium | reverse complement strand
AGCGACTGCTGTGCTCCTGAGTATCTGCATCTTCTGTTACGGCTCTATCCTTATCACTTTGTCCGCGGCGGCTCCGATCCTGTCGTTCACTGAATCGAGCGTCTTCGCGTACATCATCGTTTCTTCATCGAAATCTTCTTTTATCTCATAATGGTTGCTGACGATCACAAGGCCGCGGACGAGTCCCTTCAGCCTCGCGATGTCCGAGCAGATCTTATCCGCCGCTGCATCCGCGCTCTCATGCCTTTCGAACAGCTCGTTCGCGACGAGGTTGGAGAGGCATTCCAGAAGCACGGTCCTGTCCGTGCAGCCTCCCTTTTCTTCGACGGCGGACGCGATGTCGAAGGGAGCTTCTATCGTTTCGAAGCCCTTTCCCTCACGCATTTTCCTGTGTCTTTCTATCCTGCAGGCTCCTTCATCGCCGCAGGGGATCATGGTCGCAAGATACACGCGTTCTCCCGGGGACGCCATCTCCATGACCATGTTCTCGGCGAGCCCGGACTTGCCGCTTTCAGGATAACCTATGATGAGAACGGTCATTCTGCTGCGCTCCCTTCTTTTGTCCCGAAGCGCTCATACTGCTCCACTTCCGTGTCATCGAAGACAAGGCCGTCCCTGTACAGCGCAAGGGCGGCATCGAGCAGCGGGAAGAGCATCACGGCGCCGGTGCCCTCTCCGAGGGCGAGCCCGGCATCTATGACAGGCTCAAGTCCCAGTTCAGCCAGCACCTTCTTCATTCCGGGCTCCCTGCCGCAGTGCGATGCGAGCATATAGCTGCGGCAGCCCGGCGCCAGCCTCTCGGCGACCAGGGCTGCGACAGAGCTTATGAAGCCGTCTATGACCACAGGGATATGGTATATGGCCCCTCCTATGAAGGCTCCGGCCATCCCGGCTATATCCAGGCCGCCCACGGCAGCCAGCATCTCCATCGTATATTCAGGACTCTTCAGATCCGCCGCGTCAGGGCGGTATCTGTCAAGAGCCTCCCGTATTATCTCTTTCTTGCGCTTCAGTCCGGCATCGCTGAGTCCGGCTCCCCTGCCGGTCACCTCATCGACGTCGAGGCCGAGCAGAGCGGATGCCAGAGCTGCGCTCGTCGTAGTGTTTCCTATGCCCATCTCACCGGCCGCGAGCAGACGGTATCCTTCCATGCTGCATTCACAGACCGTATCTATGCCGGCGTTTATCGCCTGCATGCACTCATCCTCTGTCATGGCAGGCTCTTTTCTGAAGTTCCTCGTGCCCCTCATCACCTTGCGGCCGGTCACACCCTGCGGCGAGCCTTCCATGTTTATCCCTGTATCGACAGGGATGGTATCCGCTTTGCATACTGCAGCCAGCCGGCAGACAGAGCTCTCGCCGCGTCCCATCCACTCCGCCACGGAGCGTGTGACCTCCTGGCCGGACTGGCTTATTCCTTCCTCCTCGATGCCGTTGTCGGCACACATCATGATGACGGCGCGCTTCGATATATCCACGTCCGCTGTGCCATGCACGGCTCCGATGCGCGCTGTCATCTCCTCGAAGCGCCCGAGGCTGCTCAGAGGCTTGGCGATCCTGTCCCACCTGCGGAGTATCTCTTCATATGTATTTTTGTCGAAAGCGTCTGTGCTTATCAAAATGCAGCCTCCCTCAACATGGAGTAGATGCGGTCCATGTCGAGATGTTCTCTCAGCATGTCTGCCAGTCTGTCGTATTCCTTTTCCCTGAATTCCCTGCGGCTCAGCTCATCACAGGCAGAAAGCGATGCGCCTTTTCTGTCCGCCAGTGCCTTCACGACAGTCCCGGCGATCCCGCTGTTATCGAATATGCCGTGTACGTACGTGCCGTATACGTTTCCGCAGCATACGCCCGTATCCCCTGATGTAAATCCGGAAACAGGCATTCCCGTGCTGCCGTCGCGGCATGTCCTTCCGGCGTGTATCTCGTAGCCTTCAATCTCAAGACCGGAAAGGCCTGAAAATATTCCTTCGGCATCCGTGAACATTCCTCTGAACTGCTCTGTCTTCTTGTCCCCTGAAAGCACGGTCGATACAGGCAGAAGGCCCAGTCCTGCCGCTTCACCTCCGCCTTCGACTCCCTCCGGATCGGACACTTTCGTTCCGAGCATCTGATAGCCTCCGCAAATGCCGAATACAGGCACGCCTTCCCTGCTCAGTCGTATGATCTCATCCGCAAGGCCCTGCCCGCGCATCCACTCAAGATCAGCGATCGTGCTCTTCGAGCCTGGAATGACGACCATGTCGGCGCCCCTGAGTTCTGCGGGCTCACTGACATATCTGACCGAAACATCAGGGTACTGTCCGAACACATCGAAGTCAGTGAAGTTGGATATCTTCGGGAGCCTCACTACGGCTATGTCCACGAGGCCCCTTCTGTCCGCCGCGAGCCTCTCCGAAAGCGAATCCTCATCCTCTATCTTTATGTCCACATAAGGGACAGTGCCGACTACCGTGACCCCGCATCTTTCTTCGAGCATCTTAATGCCGCTGTCCAGAAGCGAGGCGTCCCCCCTGAACTTGTTTATGATGAGGCCCTTCACTCTCTTCTTTTCGTCATCCTCGAGGAGCATCAGCGTGCCGAGGAGCTGGGCGAAGACGCCGCCTCTGTCTATGTCCCCGACGAGGAGCACCGGAGCGTCCACCATTTCAGCAAGGCCCATGTTGACTATGTCGTTCTCTCTGAGATTGATCTCAGCGGGCGAGCCCGCTCCTTCCATGACTATTATGTCGAAACTGTCCTCCAGTTTTCTGAAAGCTTCTTTTATGACCGGGATCAGCTCAGTCTTGAATCTGAAGTAGTCGCGGGCCTTCATATTGCCGATGGACTTTCCGTTAACTATCACCTGCGAGCCCTGATCATCGGTCGGCTTCAGCAGTATGGGATTCATGCATACCAGCGGTTCGATGCCCGCAGCTTCAGCCTGGACCGCCTGA
>CACYHM010000231.1 GCA_902774195.1 uncultured Eubacteriales bacterium | reverse complement strand
GTCAGGTTCTGGAAAATGAGACGTTCGTAAAGCGCCCTGAACGATGCCGTCAGCCCTGAAAGGTAGTTCGGCGATCCGATGATCAGGCCGTCCGATTCGCGTATAGCATCCAGCACAGGCGTCAGGCCGTCTCTGCATACACAGTGCCCCTTGAACTTCTCTTTCTTGCATCCGAAGCAGGATATGCAGCCCGTATACTTCTCGAGCCTGAAGAGATCGAATCTCTCCACCGCTGCGCCGGCAGCCTCGGCACCCTTTGACGCCTCCGTGATAAGCGTATCCGTGTTCCAGCCCATCCTCGGGCCCGCGTTCACCGCTACGATCTTCTTGGTCATTTCCGTCCTCCTTACTTCTTCTCAGGTATTATCTCGAGCCAGTATCCGTCCGGGTCTGTTATGAAGTATATCCCCATCTCGTGGTTCTCGAAAGCTATGCAGCCCATGCTCTCGTGGAGTTTGTGCGCCGCCTCGAAATCATCCACATGGAACGCGAGGTGGAACTCCTCCTCGCCCAGGTCGTACTTCTGAGGGTGCTCCCTGAGCCATGTCAGTTCGAGCTCGAAGTCCGACTGATCATTCTTCAGATATACCAGGATATGCGATCCGTCCTTTGCGGTCTTTCTTCTGCACTCGGTAAGGCCGAGCGCCTTCTCGTAGAAAGCCATCGACGCTTCAAGATCGCTGACATTGAAGTTCTCGTGCACCATTCTGAATCTCATGTTCACTCCGTCCTCTCCTCTTCTCCTGTAACGATCTCACCTTCCCAGGTGTTTATGCCTCCGAACTCGTATACATTGGTATAGCCCATGTCCGCAAGCTTCTGCGATGCCTCCTTGCTGCGGTTGCCGCTGCGGCAGTATACGAGGAGCGTCTGCTCTTTGTCCGGCAGAGCGTCCGGCGCCTCGTCCTCTATGGTCTCGTTCGGGACGTTGACCGCGCCTGCGATGTGCCCCTCCGCGAACTCATCGGGCCGCCGCACGTCCACGATCAGGCAGTCCGTCTGCTCCTGCATCATCTTCATCGCCTCGTCCTGTGAGATCTGTGTGTATGACGCGGAGCCGCACCCGCTCAGCAGCATGACCGCCGCCGCGATCTGAAGGATCAGCAACAGAGGCACCGTTACCGTATAGTATTTTTTCTGAGTCTTATGTCTGAATGTGTACATCCCCGCCAGAGCTCCTGCAGACCCTCCAATGGCCGCCATCCCGAGCAGGACGCGGTTCGGTATGCGCTGCTTCTGATTTACAGCGGCCGACTTGTCCAGCCCGTACACGAAGAATGTAAGTATATTGATAAGCGCGATGTACACGGCCGCGCCCCGGAGCAGAGTCACAGTTCCTTCCCCATCAGGATCACGCGGTCCTCGCGCGAGAATCCGTATTTCTCATAGAATCCGGGCAGGAAGCCTTCCGCTTCCGTTATGAGGTTGACCCCCGCCATGCCGCGCTTTTTCATCTCTGTCAGGCACCTCTCTAGAAGTGTCTTCGCTATGCCCCTCCCCTGGCATGCAGGATCTACTGCAAGGTCGTTTATCTCGAATACTCTGCCGTAGTGGAAGAGCATGGACGTGCCGAGTATGAATCCCGCGACCTTCCCGTCCAGGACGTATTCGAGTCCGTACGACTGCTTCGACTCGAGGAGCTCTCTGACGTGTATCTCTGCATCTTTCGGATCCCACGGATCGTTCCACGGCTCGCCCGAGAACGCAGCCGCGTATATCTCGCCGTATCTGGCGGCGTGTTCAATGGTCACCGGCCTGATGCCCTCGAGGTATGCTGCTGCGGGCTCCGGATCAGTCGCGGCCGCTGCGGTGGTATCGGCTGTCTTTGGATCAGCTGGCGCGCTGATGCCCGCAGACGCCGGTCCGGTCTCAGCATGCGATGCAGCGTCAGCGTTCAGTCCGTCCGGTGCAGCCGCAGTGCCAATGCTCACATCCGCTTCGGCCGGCTCCGGCTTGCGGTACAGGTCTTCGGGACTCAGTCCGTTCTGCTTCGCCATCCTGTCCCAGCCGGAGTTCGCGATCTTAATATACCACGACCTCGGGAACATGTGAGGCTCCGCATACAGGTCATCGGCGGCCCTTCCGCTGAGTATCGCCTCTGCAAATACGGTCATAGATATGGAGGCTTTCTTCGTCGCGCCCCATCCGAACGGCATCGTCTTCATCAGAGCGCCGATCAGTTCGCCCGCGCTTATGCCGAGGCCGCCGCAGTACTCATATCCGCATCTTTCGCACCACTGCTTCACAGCGCTGAAGAGATTCACCATCTGGCTGCTCTCGTAGAGCCCCATGTTGGCGAGGACGTATATCTTCTGAGGGCCGGCCGGCTTCGACTCCATGATCTCCATCAGCCTTATGACCTGCGAAGGCAGTCCGTCCACGTACAGCGGAACGCAGAAAATGAGTTTGTCCGCTGCAGCCAGATCATCCGCCAGGGCCTCCATGTCCTTCATGTTGTCCTTCAGATCGATGATCTCCACACTGGCGCCGATCCTGCCTCTAAGCCTGGTCCTGAGCACGCCCGCGAACCTGGCCGAGTTGCCGTCCTTGTTTCGCATGCTGCCGGTGAGGATGACCATGTGTCCCGGGTTCTTTGCCTGTTTCTTCGCCGGATCCCTGCCCTCTTTTTTTACAGGACTGCCCGCGCCGTCATCCGCGGATTCAGTCCCGGAAGCAGGTTTCGCGCTATCTTTCGGCGCCTCCGCACCCGAAGACTTTATGTCCGTCCTGAACTCAACGCTCCTCACATGGCTCCTGAAGTTGGCGCATACCGCCTTCACGTACCTTTCGGCGTCCGCCTTCTGTTCATCTGAAAGCTCCGGCCCGTAAAAGATGAAGGTGAACGGCTTGTCCTCTTCATAGCGCCTCATGTGATGGGTCTCGTCCCCGGTCAGCTCGAACTGCGGCAGCACATAGCCGAGGCAGCGGTCGATGACGTTTTTGACTGAGCCGGAGAATCCGCCGTA
>CACYHM010000230.1 GCA_902774195.1 uncultured Eubacteriales bacterium | reverse complement strand
CCGTCAAACTGATTCTTGATGTGCAGAAGCTTGTTGAAAAAGGGGCGCCCGAAGAAAGGATCGGACTTCGCGGACAGACACCTCCTGGAGTACTGTTTGCAGTCCATGATTCTGAGACCGGAAATCCGGATTATATTCCGCCGGAGAACAAAGACATCCCGGAGCTGCTGGATGAGCTTGTATCTTATGTAAATACAACAGATGATCATCCGCTGATAATCGCTGCGGCTGTGCACTATCAGCTTGTAACTATACATCCATTTGAAGACGGCAATGGAAGAACAGCAAGGCTGCTGTCCGGATATATTCTCGATATCAACGGATACGGATTTAATGGGATCGGATCGCTGGAAGAATATTTTGCTTATGATATCCAGGAATACTATGATTCCATCCAGATGGGACTTCCTGCAGACTATTATTGCGGAAGGAACGATCCGCCTCATCCGGAGATATGGTTCAACTATTTTCTGAGGATGGTCCTTCTGTATTCAAACAAAGTCCGCGAACTCTCAAAGGCTTCAGATGGTGAAGAGCTGGAAAACAGCTTGTCATATCTTAAGGCCAGAGAGAAGGAACTCCTTCTGTTTCTGATCAAAAATTACAAAAGCGACTTTAGTCCTATTGAGGTCAGCAGGGAGCTGGGCGTTACGAACAAAACTATCATCAACAGACTTGCAACTCTGGTGAAAAACGGATTTGTTGTGCCGAATCTTGTAAACGAAAGAATAAGATCGTATTCACTCAGCGAGTATACAAAGAAGCATGAGGTGGAATTGAGGAAAATGCTCGGATGAGCAGCTGACCGTGACAGAAGAAGAGAAGGACGGGGAACTGTGATCGAATATACAGAAAGAAAAGGGACAGGATGCATCAAGTGGGATGCTCTGGAGGAGACTTTCGGGTCTGACGGGCTGCTGCCTCTCTGGGTAGCAGACATGGATTTCAGAGTCGACAGGCATATCACTGACGCGGTAGAGGGATATCTGAAGCGCGGCGTTTTCGGATATGAAGGAGCCCCTGACAGTTACTATGATGCGTTCATAGAATGGGAGAAGGCTGAGCATGGTCTCAGCATCGACCGGGAGTGGATCAGGTACTCGCCGGGAGTGGTGAGCGGCTTCAACTTTGCCCTGCAGATCCTGAGCGAACCCGGCGATGCAGTGATAGTGACAACTCCCGTATACTATCCGTTCCTCCGCGCTGCGGAAAACAACGGGCGCAGACTGATCTGCTCTGAACTGTTGAACCGCGGCGGCCGCTACTGCATAGATTTTGAAGACTTCGAGCAGAAGATCATCAGCAGCGATGCGAGAGTGTTCATCCTGTGCTCGCCGCACAATCCGGTCAGCCGCGTATGGTCGGCCGAAGAGCTGACTGAGCTGCTTGCCATCTGCAGGAAGCACAGGGTTGCCGTGATAGCCGACGAGATACATCACGACCTCACTTTCGGCAATGCCGTTCACGTTCCGACGCTCAGTGCTGCGGCAGAAGATGACCGCGTGATCATGCTCACAGCAGCATCCAAGACATTCAATATAGCTGCGTTCAAAAACTCGTTTGTGATCATAAAAGATCCGGAGATAAGGAAGGAATGGGACAGGTTCACGGCAGGCCTGAGTCTCAGTTCCGGGGATCCTGTCGGATATATCGCGACCGAAGCAGCATACAGATACGGAAAGGAATGGCTTGCTGAGGTCAGGGATGTGATATACGGGAACTACACTTATCTGAAAGACTGTTTTGCGGAGCATCTTCCGGAAGTGCGCCTGACTCCGCTCGAGGGCACTTATCTCGCATGGGCAGACTTCGGCGCATACCTGAAGCCGGAAGAGCTTCAGCCGTTCATGCAGGACAGATGCAGACTCGCATTCGATTACGGCTCATGGTTCGGCGGAGACAGGAGCGGCTCTTTCATAAGGATCAATCTTGCGACTTCACGGGAAAATATCGGGGATATGGCCGGCAGGATGATCCGCGAACTGGATTAAAGTTCACTGATTATCACTGATTATCGCAGTCTCTATATCTGTGATGATTTGTATATGATATAGAATAATACAGAGGAGGAAAACGAACATGGCAAAAGATCTGAAAGCATTCCTTGTAAGGATAAATGAAGATCCTGCGTTTGCAGAGGAAGTCAGAGCAAAAGACGCAAGTATCGCCGAGACTGAAAACATTTCCGATGAAAGAGAACTTACCGTCAGAGTAGGAAAGGAAATGGGATATGAGTTCACTTCAGACGATATAAAAAAGGCGGAATCAAAGCTTGCAAAGGTTGCTGCCGGGACAGAAGAACTGTCGGGTGATCGGACCAGACTTGACATGGACAATCTCGAATCCGTAGCAGGCGGAGTCCTGCCGATAGATGGCTGCTGTTTCGGAGGGAACCACGACTGGAAGTTAGTCGGCAAGGAAAAAGGTTTTGCCTGGGGAAACAATCTGCATTATCAATGCAGGATATGTTTCGATAAAGCTTCGGAGTGGGAGAAATATCCATGGGAGGACTTCATTGACTGGATCACTGAGTAGTTTTTTCTGCTGAAAAGGAGGATCATGGCGTTGTTTGAACTGAGTAAAGAGGACCGGTACAGAGAAGCCTGGTGCGAGACCTTGTTCGGCAAAAAGGCCCGCTTTCCGCGTGAATTCACAGAGGCTCAGCTTCGCAGACTCACTACGGATCTTCTGATGCAGCACGACCGGATCATCAGAGAGTGTGCCGATATCATCAGGGATACCGAAGATGAAGCTGCAAAATGGAGCCGTATCGATCTGATGCGCCTGAATTATTATGAAGGGATGCTCAGACTCAAACCTTTCTGCAACGATGAGCAGCTGGCCGTGATAGAAGAGGCAAGAAAGATAGTAGAAAGCATATTGTAAACTGCTTGGTCACTTGCCAAGGTAAATGCAACTTTGCCAAAGTAAATGCAACAAATGACCAAAAAATGAGATAAAACATGCCATCGGAGGGGTGCAAAGGGCCCTG
>CACYHM010000229.1 GCA_902774195.1 uncultured Eubacteriales bacterium | reverse complement strand
CATTATGCTCGGCTTTGCGGTGCTGATGTACGGCATGAGCATGATGTCGGGAGCTATCGTTCCGCTGAGAGAGGACGAGAAGTTCATAAGCATGATGACCAGCTTCTCTAATCCGATAATCGGAGTCCTGATCGGTGTACTCGTGACAGCGGTCATACAGAGTGCGAGCGCTGCTGTAGGTATACTGCAGGCGCTTGCCGTAACAGGAGCGGTCGAATTCGACATGGCCTTCCCTATACTGATGGGAATCGGCATCGGAGCTTCGGTCCCTGTAATGCTGAGTGCGCTCGGAGCGAGCACCAACGGAAAGAGGACGGCCTTCGTATATCTGATCATAGATGTGCTCGGAGCGGTCCTTGTCGGAGGAATATTCTACATCCTCAATGCGATCATAGGATTCAGCTTCATGACGATGAAGATGACCATGGTGACGGTCGCTCTGACCAATACTCTCTACAGGCTGGCTGTAGTGATACTCCTGGCGCCGGCCATAGGACTGCTCGAGAAGATAGTATGCAGTATCTTCCCTGAAAGCGAAGAAGCTGCAGCAGAGAAAGCCGACATGGACAGGCTGGAGCCGAGATTCCTCGACCACCCGACTCTTGCTCTCAACCAGAGCAAGGCTGTGATCGACTCGATGGCGAAAAAGGCCGGGGACAGCGTCTCGAGCGCCGTAGCGGTGAGAAGAGAATACAGCAAGGATGGACTCAAGAAGGTCTTCGACCTTGAGGGAGTGATCGACAGATATGAAGACAAGCTCGGCGCTTATCTGTTCAAGATCACGGCGGGCGATCTCAACGAAGAGATGTCGGCGGATGTGAGCAAATATCTCAGAGCGCTTTCGGACTTTGAAAGGATATCCGATCACGCGAGGAATATCGGTGAAGCGGTCGCCGAGATAAACGAAAAGAAGATAACTTTCTCAGACGCGGCGAACCGCGAGATCACCGTTCTGGAGGACGCTATCAACGAGATCACGGGGATCACCATAAACGCCTTCATAAACAATAATACGGAAGAGGCTCTCAGGATAGACCCGCTCGAAGAAGTAGTCGATGACCTCTGCGATGAGATCAAATCGAACCACATCGAAAGGGTCAGCAAACAGCTTTGCAGCCTGGAGACAGGATTCGTCTTCAACGATCTTCTGACTGACTACGAGAGGATATCGGACCACTGCAGCAATATTGCGGTGGACATACTCGAGTCTGTGACGGGTGAAAGATGGCTGCATGAATTCCACAGCATGCCTGAGTTCAGAGAAAACGAACTCTTCAAAAGATACTTCGGTGAATACAAAGAAAAATACGGATTATAACAGAAACTCCCCGCACGGCCTGCAGCCTTACGGGGAGTCTCTGCTATGCGTGACTGTGATGAGGGGTCTCTTATGCTGCCTTCGGATAGACAGGGGCCTTTGCTTCGCTCATCAGGCCGAGTATGCGGGTGGATTCCATGTCTGCGTAGCATGTGACGCTCATCCACTCGGTCTCGAGCACGAACTCGACCAGATCGCTGTCGATGCCGGTGATGATCACCCTGTAATTCTCTTTTTCTCCGATACCGGCCTCAGCGGCCGCCTTGCTGATGATGTTATGGATCGCTGTGAAGTTGTTAGCCATTTGTTTTTCCTCCTTTGAATCTGCTGTTTATGCGGTGTACCGGCGATCGCCGGTGTTTTTCTTTATCTGATGTCTGCAGTATAGAACTGAAAATTAAGAGAATTATTAGAATCATGAAAAATTTCAAAAATCGTGCCGCAGTCAGCACATGGATAAACGCGGCGACTCTAATTGAATTCTTAGAATTATAATGTAGAATTCAGATAGAACAGAAAAGGACTGTGTGAAATGAGGATACTTGTAGCAGAAGACGAAAAGAACATGAACCGCCTCATCAGCGAGGCGATGAAGGACGAGACGTACAGCGTCGACAGCTGCTTTGACGGCAGGGAGGCGCTTGACTATGCCCTGGCAGCGGATTATGACGTGATCATACTCGATGTGAACATGCCGGGAATGGACGGATTTGAGGTGGTCGAAAGGCTGAGAAAGGAAGGCTGCGCTTCGCCGGTGCTCTTCCTCACTGCGAGGGACAGCGTCGCCGACAAGGTCACCGGCCTCGGAGCGGGAGGGGACTACTACCTGACCAAACCGTTCAGTTTCGATGAGCTCCGCGCGGTGGTGAAAGTCATGACCAGAAAGTATACGGGCAACAGGACCAACGAGTATTCCATCGCCGACCTGACTGTCGATACTTCCGCAAGGACCGCTGTGCGCGCCGGCAGGACCATAGATCTCACATCGAAGGAATTTGCTCTGCTCGAATACATGATACGAAACCGCGGGGTCGTGCTCTCGCGCGAGATGATAGAAGACAATCTGTGGAATTTCGACTACGAGGGAGGGACGAACGTGGTCGATGTATACATCGGCTACCTCCGCCGCAAGATAGACAGGGGCTTTGACAAAAAGCTGATCCACACGGTATGGGGGACCGGCTGGGTCCTCAGAGAGGATGGATAGATGTCCGCAAAAGTAAGACTGGCCCTCTGGGTCACATTCATGGTGCTGCTGGTGTCCGTCATGGTGCTCGTTTTCGTGCTCGTGATCAACCGGCACAGCCTGCCCGAGGATCCGGCTGAATATCTGGTCGATTTTGTCACGGACAACGCGAACGAGGTCGAATTCGACAGAGGGACTTTCGAATGGGACGATCTTTCCCTGTACAGGAGAGGAGCGTACTGCGCCTACTACGATGCCGACGGGAATCTCCTTCGGGCGGCGTTCAAGGAGGACATGGACTTCTCGGATGTCCCGTTCAAGGCCAATGTGATCAGGACCGCGAGATCCGGCGGCAGAGAGTTCTACATATACGATCATTATGTCGACATGGACATGTACGGCATGTGGATAAGAGGAGCCATACTCACGGACAGCCACTTCGGGATCACGGATGTGATCCTCCGTCTGACTCTGATGATACTGCCTCTCATACTCATCG
>CACYHM010000228.1 GCA_902774195.1 uncultured Eubacteriales bacterium | reverse complement strand
ATGGTATTGATGCCGGCGCCTCTTGTGAAGTAAGTGATGATGAAATCATCGACCGACATCGTGAAGCTCAGCAGGAATCCCGACATGATGCCCGGCTTGAGTTCGGGCAGCACGATCTTCCTGAAGGCGTATCTCTCCGAAGCACCGAGATCGAGCGCCGCCTCGAAGAGCCTTTCTGTATTTCTGTTCACGCGCGGCCTGACCGACAGTATCACATACGGTATGCAGAAGGTCGCGTGGCTGAAGAGTATCGTCATGTATCCGCGCGGGGCTCCGACCATCAGGAAAAAGAGCATCAGCGCAATGCCCGTGACGATGTCCGCGTTCAGCATCGGTATGTTGTTTAAGCCGAGCAGCACGTTCTGCGTCCTCGGCTTCATCGCCGCCATGCCGAGCACCGCGAGCGTGCCCACGACAGTAGCGATAAGAGCCGCGAGTATGGCTATGGAAAAAGTATTTACGATGGCGCCCATCATGAGCCTGCTGTGGAAGAGCTCATCATACCAGTGCAGGCTGAAGCCTCCCCATACCGACATCGACTTGGTTTCGTTGAAAGAAAGCACGATAAGAGTAAGTATCGGAAGATACAGGAAGAGCATCACTATTACGATGTAGATACGTCCTAAAGCTTTTTTCATTCTTCTTTCTTACTACGCAGGTTCATGAACCCTGCGCGGGGACTCTGAGGCAGCCGGCACTTAGCGATTGACGAGCGGGATCAGCGGGATTCCGCGAAGTCAGAGCTTAGTACCGTTGCGTTAAGCCGAAGGAGGCGCGAGCCGTGCCCCGCAAAGGGCTATATGCACCTGCGACTTATATAAGGTTCGCTCCACCGGTTTTGTCGAACTTCTGGAGCAGCAGCATGCTGAATATTATGAATACCATCATTACCAGCGAAAGCCCCGACCCGAGGTACCAGTTCGAGTTTATGGTGAACTCCTGCTCGATGATGTTTCCGATCAGGTTTATCTTGCCGCCGCCCAGCATGTTCGAGATAACGAAGGTGGTAAGAGCCGGTATGAAGACCATCGTGATGCCCGATACGATGCCCGGCACCGAAAGAGGCAGTATGACCTTCGAATAGACCATGCTCTTCTTTGCCCCGAGGTCGTAGGCCGCCTCGATGAGGTGGCTGTCGATCTTCGAGACCGTGTTGTATATAGGGAGTATCATGAACGGCAGAAAGTCGTATACCATGCCGAGCACGATGGCTCCCGGAGTGTTCATCATCTCCTGTCTCGGCAGTCCGAATGCAGCGATGACGGCGTTGATGACGCCCTGCCTTTCGAGCAGCACCTGCCACGCCATGGTCCTGAGCAGGAAGTTCATCCACATCGGAAGTATGATGACGAAGATGAGGAAACCCTGCTTTCCGTACTTGCTCTCCCTGAGTATCATGGCCATCGGAAAAGCTATCAGAAGGCATATGAGCGTGCTGATCAGCGCCAGCAGAAGAGAGAGCAGCAGGGCCTGCATGTGATCGTGCCTGAATATGGCCAGGACGTTGTCGAGCGTGAAGCCCCCTTCCCTGCTCGTGAAACCGTAGTACGCGATCGAAGCGAGCGGTATGACCGTGCCCGCTATGATCCATATGATGAACGGTATGCTGTATTCTTTTTTCGCTATCAGATTCGTGCCCATCTATATGTCGAGTTCTATCGATTTCTCAGCTTCGCTCTTAGGCTTGTGCATTATCTGTATGTTCTCCGGATCGACCTTCATGCCGATCTTCTCTCCGACGTCGTGCTGGTCGTAGTTCTGCAGCAGCCACTCGACCTTGCCGTGCTCGCTCTGCACGAGCATCTCGTAGTGCACGCCGATGAAGAGCTTCGATGTGATGGTTCCGTTCCACTGGCCCTTGCCGTATGGCACGATATCTATGTCTTCAGGCCTTATGACCACGTCTACCCTGCGGCGCGGCGGGAAGCCCTCTTCGCTGCCGTCTATGCACGGGAAGTCAGTGCCGTCTATCCTGACGACCTTCTCTTCTGCCATCTGTCCCGAGAGTATGTTGCTGTCTCCGATGAAGTCGGCGACGAAGGCGTTGACAGGCTCGTCGTAGATCTCCTGCGGTGTCCCCTCCTGCTGGATGTAGCCCTCGTTCATGACGACGACCTTGTCGGACATCGTAAGCGCCTCTTCCTGGTCGTGCGTGATGTATATGAAGGTGATGCCGAGCTCTTTCTTGAGTCTGACGAGCTCGTACTCCATCTCCTGCCTGAGCTTCAGATCGAGCGCGCCAAGCGGCTCGTCAAGGAGCAGCACCCTCGGCTCGTTCACTATGGCTCTTGCCATGGCTATCCTCTGCTGCTGGCCGCCTGAGAGCTGGTCTATGCGCCTGTTCTCGAAGCCTTTGAGGTTCACCAGCTTTAGCGCCTGCGCGACTCTTTTGCTGATCTCCTTCTCGCTTTTGTTCTTCACCCTGAGGCTGAAGGCGATGTTCTCGCCCACGCTCATGTGAGGGAAGAGCGCGTAGTTCTGGAAAACAGTATTGACCGGGCGCTGGTTTGCAGGCATGTCCGTGATGTCCTTTCCTTCGAAGAACACCCTGCCCTCGTCAGGCTTCTCGAAACCCGCGATTATGCGCAGGGTCGTAGTTTTGCCGCAGCCCGAAGGACCCAGCAGAGTGACGAATTCGTTCTCGTCCACGCTGAGGTCGATGCCGTTCAGAACGACAGTGTCGTCAAAGCTCTTGACTATTCCCTCCAGTCTTATAAGTTCGCTCAATAGAGTAACCCTTTCTTATTTTTTCTTCAGTCCCAGTCCGTCGAGCACTCCGAGGATGGATTCCATCTGTGTGCCCTCGTTGAATTCGATCTTACCTGCGTCCGCCTCCTGCGAAAGAACAGGATCGATCGGCAGCTGCTCGAGCAGCCTGATGCCGTATGTCGCGGCCACAGCTTCGGCAGAGCTTTCGCCGAACATGTGGATCTTCTCTCCGCAGTGCGGGCAGGTCATGTAGCTCATGTTCTCTACAAGACCGAGCACAGGGATGTTGAGAAGTTCAGCC
>CACYHM010000227.1 GCA_902774195.1 uncultured Eubacteriales bacterium | reverse complement strand
CGTGGTAGAGGCCGAGCTTGGCACTCTCGAGGGAGTCGAGGACGAAGTAGTCGTCGAGGCGGGACAGGCTTCGTACACAAGACCTGAAGAGGTTGAGGAATTCGTCACAAGAACAGGCTGCGACTCGCTCGCCATCGCGATCGGTACATCGCACGGAGCATACAAGTTCAGACCTGAGCAGTGCACAAGAAACGAGAAGGGAGTACTCGTACCTCCTCCGCTGCGTTTCGACGTGCTCGAAGAAGTCACAAAGAGACTGCCGGGATTCCCTATCGTGCTTCACGGTTCATCTTCGGTGCCGCAGGAATTCGTCCAGATGGTAAATCAGTACGGCGGCAATATGCCTAACGCCATCGGCATCCCTGAGGAGCAGCTCCGTCAGGCGGCCAGATCCGCGGTGTGCAAGATCAACATCGATTCGGACATCCGTCTTGCGATGACAGGAAACATCCGCAAGTACTTCGCAGAGCATCCTGATCACTTCGATCCGCGTCAGTACCTCAAGCCGGCAAGACAGGCCGTAAAGGACATGGTCGCTCACAAGATCGTGAATGTGCTCGGATCGGACAATAAGATCTAAAACAATAATGGCCGGGGATGATCCCTGCTATGGCCGTAAAGAGCCGCAGGCTCGTCGCAGATATCCCTCCCTTGCTGTCACGCTCGGTGCGGGATATCTGCTGCGCGCGGCAGCAGTAAAACGGCCATGGTCCTATGGCCAAAAGGAGATATATCAGTTGCCACATACAATAGAACTCAGAAAAGTATCCAAGTACTATGCCGGCGAAGATTCCGTCAGCATGGGTTTTTCGAGGATCGACCTCGACCTGGATATAGGTGAATTCGTAGCGATCACCGGTGAGAGCGGAAGCGGCAAGTCTACTCTCCTCAACGTAATAAGCGGACTCGACACCTACGAAGAAGGTGAGATGTTCGTATGCGGAGAGGACACTACCGCCTATACCACCGAAGACTACGAACTCTATCGTAAGACATACATCGGGAATATATTTCAGGACTTCAACCTGATCAACAGCTACACGGTCTACCAGAATATCGAGGTCGTGATGCTGCTGAACGGAAAGAAGAGGAGCGAGTGCAAAGAACGCATACTCGAACTGCTGGACAAGGTAGGTCTGCGCGAGTACCGCCGCACCAAGGTATCCAAGCTTTCCGGAGGTCAGAAGCAGAGAGTAGCGATAGCGCGCGCCCTTGCAAAGGACGCGCCTATTATCGTTGCGGATGAGCCTACGGGCAACCTCGACAGCGTGTCGGCCGCGAGCGTAATGGAGACACTCAGCAAGGTGTCTGCCGACAAGCTCGTCGTCATAGTCACTCACAACTATGAGCAGGCTGAACCTTACGTGACCCGCAAGATCACCATGCATGACGGCAAGATCATCGAGGACAAGAAGATCGCGCAGCCGCGTAATATCGAGAGGGAATACATTACCGATACCACGGGTGCCGAGGTCGGCGGAGACGCAAGACCGGGACGAGCGGCGCGGGCCGGCGGCAGGGCCTCGAGGGCCGAGGTCGCAAAACCGAAGAAGATGCGCTGGAGCTCCGAACTGCTGCTCGGCGTGCGCAACACCTTCAATATACCGGCGAAGTTCGTACTGCTCTTTATCGTGTATTTCTTCGTGTCGACCGCAGTGCTGAGCCAGTACGCGACGACCAAGAACAGCATGCACGAGAGCGATCTTCTGGGCAGCAACCCGTACTTCATGAACGCGAGCTCTGACAGGATCGTAGTAAAGAAAGCCGACGAGAGCAGCTTCGAAGACGCTGATTTTGAGAAGGTCGCCAACACTCCCAACATCAAGAGCATAGTGAAGAACGACCTTGCCATCGACAGCGGGGTCAGCTTTACCATGGGAGACTTTTATATAGAAGGTCCGGTGATGCCGACCGGTCAGATAAGTGAGGAAGAGATCTCATTCGGCCATATGCCTGAGAACGATTACGAAGTCGTGATAAGGCTCGATCCTACCAGCGATGCCCTGATCAACGTTGCGAACGGGGGCGATGCGTATATCGGACAGGCGATCACGATGCAGGACATGAACCAGATGCAGACCTACTACTTCCAGGAGCCTGTAACGATCGCGGGTATCATAGTCAATGACAATCTGGATGAGGACTCCGATTACTCGCTCTACGGCTATTCGACGATTTATGCCAGCGATACTGTCAGCAACGAGCTTCTGATATCCATGATGGCGTCCATGTCGAAGTCGATAATGAACTTCAACGGCACCAAGATAAGAAGCGAGAACGAAAGATCGGTGTTCTCATCTCCTGACATACCTGAAGGCAAGGTCTATATCCTGGAGGATCAGTCCTATTTCTACAAGGACCAGGAGGCCGTCGGCAAGGATTTCAGCCTCAAGGTAAAGAACAGATTCTTCGAGTCTGTAGACGGCTACACCGTCGGACAGGTCATAACGGACAAGAACTGCGAAGAACTTCTGGGGATCCCTAAAGACGAATACGACATGTACTATAACTGCGTGTTCATCAACAACAAGGATTTCAGAAAGCTCTTCGATAAGGGATATTATCAGATAAGCGCCTACATGGAGAACGAGCAGGACTCGGATGACACACTCCAGGCGCTCAACAGCCAGGGATTCACCACGCTCGCTATCAAGGATTCTCTGTCAGATACGACGGGAGGCTTCAACGGGGTGATCTCCCTGATGACATACGGCAGGCTGCTGCTTGAGTTCATCATACTCTTCTTCATAGCTTATGCCGTCATAAAGCTCATCATGAGATCGAGGAACCAATACTACTCGACTCTGAGGATACTCGGCGCGACCAAAAAGAACACCGACAACATCCTGAGAGTGGAGCTCATACTCATGATGATCATCGCGTACGCCGTAGATCTGGCGTTCGTTGCCCTCGTAAAGATGGGATATATAAGGATCAAGGAAGTCACAAAGCTGCTCTACTACCTGACGCCGCTTGATTACGGCATCCTTGCCGGACTTCTCCTGCTTATGTC
>CACYHM010000226.1 GCA_902774195.1 uncultured Eubacteriales bacterium | reverse complement strand
GCCGAGGACTATGTCTCCGCGCGTAAGCTTGGATATAATAAGCACTATTATCGTTATAAATCCCGCAAGAGCCATCAGAAGGCCGAATACCACGGCGAATCTCAGAGGCTTTATCGAAAAGGTCGTGAGACCGTTGACCCAGATGGTAAAAAGCTTTTTCAGGTTGTAGCCCGATGAGCCCGAGGCCCTGTCCTTCTGATCGACTTTGACGTTGCCGATGTTCAGAGTGGTCCTTATCAGCAGACCTTCCATGTGCGGATAGGCATTGGTGTACTTGATCATCTCGTCGATCACAAACCTCTTCGCGAGAAAATACACCGATGTATGGATGTCCGCCGGCTTGTCGAGGAAGTTGTTGATCATCGCGTCATTCGCCTTTGAGCCGAGCTTTCTGAACGCGCTGCGATCACCCCTGTCCACGTATTCGGCACAGACGACATCGTAATTGCCCTCGACCATGTGATCGTAGAACTCGAACACGGTCTCTATAGGCGTCTGACCGTCATCATCGGATACGGCGACGAGATCGCCCTTTGTGTGGCGGAGGCCCGCGAGTATGGCGGACTGCTGTCCGCTGTTTCTGGCGATGTCTATGCCCGTGACGTTGTCGTATTTATCATGAAGACTGCATATCACATCCCATGTATCATCGGGCGAAGCGTCGTTGACGAGTATGATCTCGGACTCGAAGCCCTCTTTGCCCGCCACGGTCGACTGTATGGTATCGACCACGCCCGGCAGTGTCTTTGCAGACCTGTAGCATGGGATAACGAATGAAATAAGCATTGGCTGTTCTCCGATCTGTCAGTATCTGAATATATAGTAACCGTGTCTGTTTGAGCTGTCGGTAACGGCATCCGAAAAGTCCGAATCGATATGCTCTTTAAGGATGGCTCCAGGGTGCTCTTCTTTGAAGTTGCGGTATTCAACAACGTCTTTTGCTTCCATGAGGAAGTTGACTCCGGCATATGCTGTCGGCACGCCGTCAGGGATCTCAGGCTGCTTATCAAGTGCAACATCGATCACAGCCTTCACAAAGTCGTAGCCGGTCGACAGAGGCACGAGGTCGCTTCCGATAAAGTCGCCTCCCATGCGGCCACCTATCTCGACGATATTGATGTCGTTGCCATCAATCTTCAGCTCTATGTGCGCTGCTCCGTTTTCTATCTGCAACGAGTCAAGAGCGTGCTCTGACACTTCCTTTATTTTTTGTATCATTTCTTCACTGAGCGGCGCCGGCTCGCGGTGTCCTGTCTCGATGAAAAAAGGTGCGCCTGTTGTGACCTTTTGTGTCGCTGCGATGAACCAATGCTTGCCGTGATACGAGATATACTCGATACTGTACTCATCGCCCTCGATGAACTCCTCGACAACGGCCTTGTTTTCAAAGCTGTACTCTCTGGCCTTGTACACGGCATTTCTGAGCTGTTTTGAATTGGTTACTTTCTTGACTCCGCGGCTTCCGCTCCTGTCGGTAGGCTTGACGATAAGAGGATATTTGAGATCGATGTTGTCGAGGTCTGTGGAGGCATCGACCAGTATGCTCCTCGGGCTTGGATCTCCGTTCTTTTCGAAAGTCTCCCTCATGAGATGCTTGTTGGTGCTTATCTCCGTAGCATGAATGCTGTTGCCGTTGAGGCCCATGTTTTCAGCAACGTAATTGACAGTGGTCATTGCAAGGTCGGAAGCGATGCTCATGATCGCATCCACTCCTATCTCGCGGCACTTGTCAAGGATCTCTTCTTTTTCTCTTATGCTTATCGGGTAGAAGAAGTCGGCGAGCTTCTCGCCCGGATCTCCCTGAGCCCAGGCAAAAACGTGAGTCTCAAGACCCATTTCCTTAGCCTTCAGTATGACCGGCTCCTGAAAAACAGCAGCACCTATGATCGCTATTTTTTTCTCTCCCATATGTCCTTCCATCCTTTCTGCCGCCTTTTCTGTAAGAAAACCCGTGCCGGGGCTGCGGTACGGGCTTGTAATTCATTGTTGTTCTTTATTAAACCTTTTATGCATTAGGTCCTACGTACCTCATGACATAGCTGTTTCCGCTATGGTTGGTTGCAGACCTGAGATCGCGCGCCGCGTTTCCCGGTCTGAGTGCTATCGAACCCGAGTCCCACCCCTCACTGGCGGCATCCACTATGGCTCCATTGCCCGCATACATCTCCATATGACCGTTGTCATATCCATCTGAATTATAGAAGCATATAATATCTCCGGGCTCAAGATCATCGACCGTCAGCTGACTGGTATATCCGACTTTCTTCCAACACGAATAACGGCTGAAATTGGAGTCATTGACAGCCATGCATCTTCTGCCGGCCTGACATTCAGCAAGTATCTCCGGATCTTCTGCACCGTGGGCATAAGCAGCCTCGCAAAAGGTAAGGCAGACATAGGTTTTCTCATATCCGCTTGGTTTGTTTCTTGAGTTTGTGCCGCAGAAGTAGCATCCGACAGCATGGCAGGCAGCCCCCGTACCGTATGTGAACGAATCATCGTTCGCTATCTTGATCGCCCATGCGACCGCGGCCCTTGCCCCGTCTCCGGTCCATACCGCATACAGATCGACATTATCTCCAGTCTTGCCCAACTCACTGATCTCAGCTCCGTCCGTGTATTCGACAAGCCCGTCATCAGATTTTGCCCATCCAAGGAATTCATGGCTGCCGTTCTCGAATGGATTGTCCTTGAGATTTACTGTGTCTGCAGTCTTAACTATCTGTCTGACCGTATCGTCTTTATCTGCTGCGCTCGAATGAAGGGTAACAGTATATGCATCGATTGCCTTGACAGATACGTCGATCTTTGTTTCCGCCTTTTCGTATTTACCGTTTCCAACCTGACTGACTGTAATAGTGGCATCGCCGCTTCCGTTGGTGACGATATTTCCTTTAGAGTCAACAGTAGCGACCTTCGGATCGCTCGATGTGTACATGAGCTTGTCTCCGGATGTGGCCTTCGCCGTTATCTGTTCGATCTCACCCGGATAGGTCAACTCGTATTTCTTCTTTGCGACCTTTATAT
>CACYHM010000225.1 GCA_902774195.1 uncultured Eubacteriales bacterium | reverse complement strand
TCCCCACGGGTCTGTGACTATCGAGTGTCCGTAGCCCGTGTATCCCGCACTGCTGTCTCTCGCGCAGGCAGTGCCGACCATGTACACCTGGTTCTCGACCGCCCTCTGCCGGAAGGCAAGCTCCCAGTGCGCAGGACCGGTCGTCATGTTGAACGATGCCGGATTGAAAATGACCTTTGCTCCTTTGAGAGCCGGTATCCTCGAGCTTTCGGGGAACCTTATGTCGAAGCATATATTCACCGCCATGCGGCACCATTCCGTCTCAAAAGTATCGAAGCGGTCCCCTCCGGTCAGAGTATCGGACTCTTTAAAGACCTGCTCTCCGTGCGCATAGATGTCAAAGAGATGGACCTTTCGGTGCTTGCCGATCTGTCTGCCTTCCCGGTCGAATACATAGCAGCTGTTGTATACCCTGCCGTCATCTCCGAGTTCGGGTATGCTGCCGCCCACGATGTATTTCGAGTTCTTGCGGGCGATCGTCGAGAGCGCGAGCCATGAATCTCCCTGCTCCGGTTCCGCATACTCAGGGAATCTCTCAGTCTCATAAGGGCAGTTCCACATCTCCGGCAGACTGATGATGTCAGCGCCGTCCGCTGCCCCGTCAGCGATCAGTTCAGCAAATTTTTCTATATTCTCATATTTGTCTTCGTGCACCTTCAGCTGAAGGCTCGCTATCCTTATCGTCCCCATTATCTCCTCCTCCATGCCGGTCAGAGCGATATGAGCGCCGTGCCCGCAAGCATCAGTCCCATTCCGGCTATCTTGCTGAAAGTCACAGGCTTTGCTTCTATGCCGAGGAACCCCGTTGCATCTATGACAAGTCCCGCTGCCATCATGCCGAAAAGATTCATCATCGTTACGATCCCGGTGCCCAGGACCGGTCCTGTTATCGCATTGCCTCCCACTACCACGAGCGCCATCAGCCCTCCGGTAAGCATGAACGGCGTTATCTTCACCGGATCTTTCGGAGGGATCCGGCCGTCAAACACCGCCGTTTTCCCTTTTATCAGCGTGAGCACACAGATGATGACAGCTGTAGTGACAAGCGCTCCGCCCATCGATACCAGGGTGGCCCTTACCGGACTGCCTGCCGCCACAGCAAGAGTGCCGTTTACTGCGACCTGCATCGCTGCCACGAATCCCGCAGCTGCATCCATAATTATGAACAGCATCACTTTGCCGCCTCTGTCTTTTATGCTGCCTTTTCCCCTGCCGCCCTTTTCTGCGGATATGAGTATTATGCCCGCTGTCTCAAGGACCGCTCCCGCCGCTCTCATAAGCGTCATTTCGGCATGCGGGGCGCTGAACAGGCCGTAATGGTCTATGATGAGACCTCCCATTATCTGGCCGAAGCAGAGCAGCATCATATTGCTTGCGCTGCCCAGGACCGGCAGGCAGAGTATGCCTGTCATCACTATCACCACGCCGCATACGCCTCCGGTCCATATCCATGCCGGATACTTCGTTATCTCAGATACGGGAAGCGCCAGGCTGTGCTCTGTGATCAGCAGCACGGCCGCGATAACGGAAAGCGCCACTACAAAATTGATCGCCGCTGTTATATACGGCGATCTGTATCTGCGGCGTATCTCACCGTTGAAGCTTGCCTGGGCAGTCGCGGCGACGCCTGACAATATTCCGATCAGGTACGATGCGATGATCATGTATCACTTTCTGATCCAGCTTTCGTCGGACGGATCGTCCCGGAAAGCCTTCAGCCTTTCGATATCTTCCATGCTTATATATCCCTGTTCGGCCGCTGTCTCGACAACAGCATCAAAATCCGTAAGCGAGACCCATTTTATGCCGGCGTCCGCAAATCGGCCGATCCCCTTTTTCATCCCGTATGTCATTATCGATATCACTCCGAGCACATCGGCTCCGGCGTCTCTCAGAACATTCACGGTCTCGATGCAGCTGCCGCCGGTAGATATAAGGTCTTCAACAACGACGACCTTCTGCCCGGCTTCAAGCCGGCCTTCTATCTGATTGCCTCTGCCGTGGTCCTTTGCCCCTGACCTTACATATCCCATGGGAAGTCCCATGAGATGGGCCGTGATGGCAGCGTGCGCTATGCCCGCTGTCGCCGTGCCCATCAGCACTTCGGCGTCCGGATACTCCGCCTTTATGACCGCAGCGAGAGATTCCTCGACATCGTTTCTGACATCAGGAGCTGTAAGTGTCAGCCTGTTGTCGCAGTATATCGGGCTCTTTATCCCGCTGGCCCATGTAAAAGGCTCCTCCGGTCTCAGGAATACGGCTTTGATCCTGAGAAGATCCTCAGCTATCAGTTTTCTGATCTTTTCCTTTTCAGTCATTTCTTCCTCCCTCAGCCCAGGAATTCCTCCCTGCACCTTGTATACGCGTCGATCGGTCTTTCGGCCGCAGTAACGGGTCTGCCCACCACGATGTAGTCGGAACCTGCTTCCCTTGCCTGAGCCGGAGTCATTACTCTCTTCTGATCGTCCGCCGCGCTCGTATCGAATCTGATGCCCGGAGTCACTGTCAGGAAATCAGCTCCGCACGTCCTGTGTATATCCGCAGCCTCAAAGGCAGAGCACACGACTCCGTCGAGACCCGCCTCCTTTGCATTCAGAGCGTACTGCCTGACCACTTCGTCCATCGGCCTGCCGATGAGCAGCTGGTCGTGCAGGACCGCCTCGTCTGTCGAAGTCAGCTGAGTGACCGCGATCAGTTTAGGCTTGTCGGCGTATCTGGCCGCTCCGAGCATCAGACCGTCCTTTGCCGCCTTCATCATTTCGATGCCGCCCGCAGCGTGCACGTTCACCATGTCCACTCCGTACTCCCCGAGCACCGTCATAGCTTTTTTGACGGTGTTAGGTATATCGTGCAGTTTGAGGTCGAGAAACACCTTGTGTCCCCTCTCCTTGAGTTTTTTTACGATGACCGGGCCCTCTGCGTAAAACAGTTCCATTCCGATCTTGACATAAGGCCTGCCTGCTCCGACCGTGATGTCATCGCACTGCACCACCTCGTCTCTGATCCTTGTCAGTCTGTCAAGGAACTTGATGGTCTC
>CACYHM010000224.1 GCA_902774195.1 uncultured Eubacteriales bacterium | reverse complement strand
CGCGCCGCCTGTCATGTCCAGCACGGTGGACTCGATGCCGACATCGCACATCTCGCCCATGATGACGGCATCGATGCGGCCGTCCATGTCTTCGAGAACGTCCTCTGCCGTCGTAGGGCTCGGCCTGCCGGCAAGGTTGGCGCTCGGGGCCGCTACCGGTCTGCCGGATTCTCTTATGAAGCTGCGCGCGGTCCCGTTCGAAGGCATCCTCACGGCGACCGTATCGAGGCCTCCCGTCGTCACGTCCGGCACCTTTTCCGACTTATGGAATATGAGCGTCAGCGGTCCCGGCCAGAGCTCTCCGATCAGCCTGTGGGCATCGCCGCTCAGCGACTCCATGCCGCCTTTTATCAGCTCGCCCAGAGCCGCGACGTATGCGATATGCACTATCATCGGATTGTCCGACGGCCTGCCTTTTGCTTTATATACAGAGCTTACGGCCTCAGCATTCAGAGCGTCCGCCCCGAGTCCGTAGACCGTCTCTGTAGGGAAAGCGACAAGACCGCCTCCGCGTATGATCTCTCCTGCGCGTTCGATGCCGCTCTCACTTGTACTCAGTCTTAGTGTTTCCATTCGACTCTGTTCTTACCGCTGCGCTTTCCTTTATACAGCATCTCATCGGCTTCTCTGATCCATTCCTCGAGGCTCTCGCCCGGACGGTATTCTGCGACACCTATCGTGATAGTGACACTGAATGTATGATCATCGTATCTGAACTCGTGATCCTCTATTTCCTGTCTGAGATTATCGAGTCTCGCGAGATGGATGTCCATATCGCCGTCCGTATATCCTATCATGAGGAATTCCTCTCCGCCCCATCTGCTCAGAAGGGCGTCGACATTGCACTTCTTCATGATATCTGCGATCTCCTGCAGCACATAATCTCCGCACATATGTCCGTAAGTGTCGTTGATTTTCTTGAAATCGTCGATATCGGCCATGGCGGCCCAGCGCCCGCTGAATCCGCGCTCTTTCCCGGCGTTCTCCAGACTTTTCATGATGCCCGATCTGTTGTTCAGTCCGGTCAGCCTGTCCTTGAGAGCTCGCTCCTCCAGCATATCTTCAGTTGAAGCCGTGAGCCAGGCGAAGCTGATCATACTGCCCACCGAGATCGAGAACGTGACGACAGCCAGTCCGATATTGAGCCAGAAGGTGACCATCTCAGGCAGGTCATACTGCGCCTTGTGATAAAAGCTGATGATGTACTCAGCCAGATATGTAAGCATGCAAAGTCCGCACAGCAAGAATGACGGAAGTCTTTCGGTATCCATCATCCTTCCCAGGTATTCCGAGATGACCAACATCAGGGTTATCCCCACCAGCGTTATCTGGAAGCCGTTTTCCCAGCCCGTATAGTACACCGCTGCCGTCATGTGCAGCAGGACCTCTATCAGCGCGTAAAGTACAAACTCTTTGAATTTTGCCTTATAGTTGAGATAGAAGCAGAAAATGTAGAACGCTATGCTGAAGACGTTGAATATCGCCATCTGTCTGACGCCTGTCGCGCAGAATATTATGAAAAAGATGACATGTATCGAAAGAAAAGACGCGGCAACAGCGTTCCCGATCATGCGGGCAGCCTTGTAGTCGATCACAACGTTCCGATTCTGTATTGTCTCCTGTATGCGGTTACGTATATCTATTGCCATTATTTATCCGAAATCCTTCATCTTTGCGGCCTGATCCGCAGCGATAAGTCCGTCCACAGCCTCGTCGATATCTCCGTCGAGGAACTGCTCGAGCTTATACAGGGTGAGATTGATGCGGTGGTCCGTCATCCTTCCCTGCGGGAAGTTATACGTGCGGATACGCTCGGAGCGGTCGCCCGAACCGACCTGGCTCCTTCTGTCAGCCGAGATCTTGTCGTTCTGCTCCTGCAGCATCTTGTCATAGAGTCTGGCCTTGAGGACTCTCATGGCCTTTTCTCTGTTCTGTATCTGCGACTTCTCGTCCTGGCAGGTGACCACGATGCCCGTAGGCAGGTGGGTCATGCGGACGGCGGAGTCTGTGGTGTTTACGCACTGGCCGCCGTTTCCGGACGCTCTGTATACATCGACCTTTACGTCGTTAGGGTTGATCTCGACCTCGACGTCGTCCACCTCAGGCAGCACCGCTACCGTGGCAGCCGAAGTGTGGATCCTTCCGGAGGATTCCGTCTCAGGCACTCTCTGCACCCTGTGGACGCCCGACTCGAACTTGAGTCTCGAGTACGCGCCTCTGCCTTTGATCATGACCACGGCTTCCTTTATGCCGCCTATGCCGGTATCGCTGATCTCGATGATCTCTGCCTTCCAGTGACGGCGCTCTGCGTATCTCAGATACATCCTGAGCAGGTCGTTTCCGAAGAGTGCAGCCTCCTCGCCGCCGGTGCCCGCCCTGATCTCGAGGATGACGTTCTTGTCATCGTTAGGGTCTTTAGGCAGCAGAAGGATCTTGAGTTCCTCCTGAGCCTTTTCCATGCTCTCCTCAAGTTCCTTCGCCTCTTCTTTGGCCATCTCGCGCATCTCCTCGTCATCTTCCGTGTCGATGATCTCACGCGCGTCGGCAAGATCGCTCTGCATCTTGCGGTAGCTGTCGTACGCCTTTACGACCGGCTCTATCTCGGCCATCTCTTTCATGTACTTCTGCCATGTGTTCTGGTCGGCGATGACAGCGGGGTCAGCGACCTTTTCGCTGAGCTCCGTATATTTGTCTTTTATGAAATCGAGTTTGTCAAACATATTATCTCCCTATTTCTCCAATATAAGTATAACAGATATCGCTCCTCAATACAGCGTGTAATCTCTTCGCACAGATAAAAGCACAAGCATTCAGCCACATTAAAACCGGAGCAGGTAATGCTCCGGTCAATGTCCTGGTCTTCTGATCTAAAGTCCGTATTTGTTCTTGAACTTCTCTACGCGGCCGCCTCTGTTAGCAAACTTCTGCTGGCCTGTAAAGAATGGGTGGCACTCACTGCAGATGTCTACGAATGGGTGGCACTCACTGCAGATGTCTACTCTCATCTCGTCCTTTGTGGAGAGAGTCGTGAATGTATTCCCACATGCGCAAGTAACTTTACATTCCTTATACTCAGGATGGATTCCTTCCTTCATGTTGGTACCTCTTTCTGATCAGATAATGAAACGTTTCTGCTGTCAGGCGACAGCTCGTATAATATATCACTCAGGCCGGGCCTTTGCAAGGTTTTTTGTAAACTTTTTGCCCTTCGCAGCCTCCCTCTCAGTTGCAAAACTAATTTCTACCCCATTCATGAATTCATGTAGAAGTTACCACTTCCGAACGCAGGTATAGAAGTTTCTGTAACACGTAGGTCGTAGAATTTACTTTTACGACTGGAAGTTAA
This sequence comes from uncultured Eubacteriales bacterium, assembly GCA_902774195.1. The sequence goes on along the minus strand of CACYHM010000224.1, from coordinate 82 downwards.
TGCTACAATCTAGAAGTTACTTCTACAAGTGACGTTCGCAGCCTCCCGGCCCGCTTGCAGGATCAGGTTCTGCCTCCTTCGG
>CACYHM010000223.1 GCA_902774195.1 uncultured Eubacteriales bacterium | reverse complement strand
GCCGCGGTCGCGGGCACCCTCGAAAGCAGCGACTGCATGGTATCGATCGAGCCCGCTGCAAAAGGCATAGAGCTTGAGATCGAAAGCGCCGTCTACAGGCAGTACGGAAAAAGGATCAAAGAGGTCGCGATGGACGCCCTCGACCGTCTTGATGTGGACAATGCGAGGATCAGCATAGTCGACAAAGGGGCGCTTGACTGCACCATCAAGGCGAGAGTCGAGTGCGCGGTGATGCGTGCTGCCGGCCACGAAGGCAGGATAGGATGGGGAGGTGTTATAAAATGAGCAACCCTGAAAAATACCGTCTGCGCAGGACCATGATGTTCCTCAACTGCCAGAAGCCGGGCCTGATAAAGGATCCGTATGTTTACAAGCCGGATTCCATCATGCTCGACCTTGAGGACGCCGTGGCCGAAAGAGAAAAGGATGCGGCGCGCTACTCGCTGTACCACGCTCTTCAGGAGATCGATTACCGGGGAGTCGAGAGAGTCGTGCGCATCAACGGACTGGACACTGACCACTGGCGCGAGGACATCAGGTGTGCCGTGGCCGGAGGATGCGACTCGATCCGCATACCTAAGACCGAGACCGCTGACGATGTGCGCACAGTCGAATACGCGATAGCCGAGGCCGAGAGAGAGTTCGGAAGACCTGTCGGCAGCGTGCTCATAATGGCGGCGCTCGAGTCCGCGAGAGGAGTCATCAACGCCATGAGCATATGTGATTCCTCCGAGAGGCTGTTCGGCATAGCGCTTTCGGGCGGAGATTATTCGAGAGACCTCCAGATATCCATATCCGGGACGGGAGTTGAGTTCATGGGGGCGAGGCAGCACATGATCATAGCCGCAAAAGCCGCCAGGATACAGTGCTTCGACACTGTCTGGACAAACCTCGACGACATGGAGGGTTTCAGAAAAGAAGTTGAGATCATACACTCCATGGGGTTCGACGGGAAATCGATAGTGAACCCGCGCCAGATCCCTGTAGTGCACGAGATATACACCCCGAAAGAAAAAGACATCATCTACGCTGAAAAGGTGATCAGAGAGATAGAAGACAAGAAGGCTAAGGGCATCGGCGTGTTCACGGTGGACGGAAAGATGATAGACATCGCGTTCTACGACGGCGCGAAGAGAACGATAGCTCTTGCCAAGGCTTCAGGAGTATACAGGGGGGATCTGTAAGATGATAAACGCAGTAGGAAGAGAAATCCCGGACGAGATACTCGAGATCACCGGGAAAGAGCCTTTTCAGGGCAATTTTTACCGGGACGACAAGCCTGTGACCATGGCGGGGCCGACCATACGCCCGGTAATGAACAACGAAAAGTCCAAGCTGGTGGCGAACATCCGCGAGGCTCTCGAGAAGTGCGACGCCCATGACGGCATGACGGTATCGTTCCACCACCACTTCCGCGAAGGCGACCTTATAGTCAACATGGTGATGAAGGAGATCCACGATATGGGTCTCAAGAACATCAGGATATGCGCATCTTCGCTCGGCAAGGCGCACAGCGCTCTTGTGCCGATGATCGAAGACGGCACTATCACCGACATAGAATCCTCGGGCGTCAGAGGCGGAATAGGCGAGGCTATTTCGCAGGGCAAGCTCAAAGGTCTTGCGATAATGCGCTCTCACGGCGGACGCGTAAGATCGATATCCACGGGCGAGAGCCATATAGACATCGCCTTCATAGGAGCCCCTACCTCGGACGATTACGGCAACCTCAGGGGCATAGGCGGCAAGGCCGACTGCGGCGTGCTCAGCTATGCCATAGTGGACGGAAACCACGCCGATCACTGCGTGGCCATTACCGACTGCCTGGTGCCTTATCCGAACTTCCCTGCACACATATCGCAGACGAAGATAGACTATGTATGCGTGGTGGATGAGATCGGCATACCTTCGAAGATCGCCACCGGCGCGGCCAAGCCTACGACAGACCAGAGAAAGCTGCTGATGGCCCAGTACTGCACCGATGTGGTCGTCAATACACCGTGGTTCAAAGACGGCTTCTCATACCAGACGGGAGTCGGCGGAGCGTCGATAGCCTCGACGCAGTACCTCGCCGAGATAATGAGAGAACGCGACATACACATGGGCTTCGGAGTCGGAGGACTGACGAAAGCCATGTGCCAGCTGCTCGACGACGGAATGGCGAGGGTCATGCTCGACGTGCAGGACTTCGACCTCGACGCCGTGCACAACCTCAAGAACGTCAATCACCACAGGATACCGGCAGCGGTGTACGCGAATCCTCTTAACAAGGGAGCGGTAGTCAACAAGCTCGATTACGTGGTGCTCGCATCGCTCGAGGTGGATGTGCACTTCAACTGCAACGTCGTAGTCGGATCCGACGGGATGATCACGGGGGCCCAGGGAGGACATCCGGACACCGCGCAGGGCGCGAAGTGCGCCATAGTCATATGCCCGCTCATGCAGGGGAGGATACCCGCTATATGCAGCGAGGTGACGACGGTCACGACCCCGGGAGAGAGCATAGACGTCGTGGTCACAGACTACGGAGTCGCCGTCAATCCGGCCAGGCAGGACATACTGCAGGCTCTCAGGGAAGCGGACTCGCATACTCCATAGTCGGAGAGCCTGAGAAGGTCGAATTCGAGGACAGGGTCGTCGGCATCATCGAGGCCCGCGACGGCACCATAATAGATGTCGTGAGACAGATAAAGGAAACGGAACAGCCGGCTGTATACAAGAGGAAAAGCAAAAAAAGGAGATAAAATGGAAAAGATAAGAATGACCACTCCGCTCGTCGAGATGGACGGAGATGAAATGACAAGGATACTGTGGAAGATGATCAAAGACGAGCTTATCCTTCCGTTTGTCGACCTTAAAACAGAATACTACGATCTAGGGCTTCCGGTCCGCGATGAGACAGGTGATCAGATCACCAAAGATGCCGGCGAGGCCATCAAAAAGTACGGCGTGGGCGTAAAGTGCGCGACCATCACTCCGAATGCCCAGCGCATGGACGAGTACAAGCTCCACGAGATGTGGAAGAGCCCCAACGGGACCATCCGTGCCATACTCGACGGCACGGTCTTCCGTGCGCCTATCACCATCGACGGAATCAAGCCTGTGGTGCGCAACTGGAAGAAGCCTATCACGGTAGCCCGTCACGCCTACGGCGATCTCTACAAGGGCACCGAATACCGCGTGCCTGAAAAGGGAAAGGCAGAGCTCGTATTTACCGGAGAAAACGGCGCCGAATACCGCGAGACGGTATACGACTTCGAGTGCCCGGGCATACTCCAGAGCATATACAACAAGGATACATCGATAGAGTCCTTCGCCCACTCGTGCTTCAAGTACGCGATCGAGACGAAGCAGGACCTCTGGTTCTCGGCGAAGGACACCATCTCGAAGAAATACGACATGCACTTCCGCGATGTCTTCCAGAAGACGTATGACGAGTGCTATAAAGAAAAATTCGATGAGCTCGGACTCACATACTTCTATACGCTGATAGACGACGCGATCGCACGCGTCATAAGGAGCGAGGGAGGTTTCATCTGGGCTCTGAAGAACTACGACGGAGACGTGATGAGCGACATGGTGTCGACGGCATTCGGTTCGCTCGCAATGATGACCTCCGTGCTTTGCAGCCCTGACGGAAAGTTCGAATACGAGGCCGCTCACGGCACGGTGACGCGCCACTAATACAAGTACCTGAACGGCGAAGAGACCTCGACCAATCCTATGGCCACGATCTTCGCATGGAGCGGCGCTCTCAGGAAGCGCGGCGAGATGGACGGACTCGAAGATCTTCAGGCCTTCGGCGACAAGCTCGAAGAGGCCTGCATCGATACCCTCAACGACGGCATCATGACCAAGGACCTTGTCGGACTCGTCGACGGCATGGAGGCAAAAGCCGTCCTCACGAAGGATTTCATCGCAGCCATCAGACAGCGTCTTGAGAAAAAACTGTAACGGCTGACGGCCATGGGTATATCTGTATGCAAAACACCGCTCCCTCAGAGGGAGCTGAAGTCATACTCGGATCTGCTTGAAACCTGCGGGCTCCGCGACGAAGGCGATGCGGACATCATCGCGCTGATGACGGATGATGACGGAAGACTGGAGGCCTGCGGCGCTCTGGCTGGGCACACGATCAAGCAGCTCGCTGTGAGACCGGACTGCGAAGGCCGGGGAGGTATGGCGTCCGTTCTTACCGCGCTCATATCCGAGGCTGCGTCAGAGGGGACGAACAGATTGTTTCTGTGCACGAAGCCGCAGAACCTCAGCATGTTCCGCTCGCTGGGTTTTCACGAAGTCATAGAAACGGAAGAAGCTGCCCTGCTCGAGAACAGGAGGGACGGCCTGGAGAACTTCCTGGAGTCCATCCCGAAGTACGGAGGAAAGTGCGGCTGCGTAGTGTTCAACTGCGACCCGTTCACGCTGGGACACAGGCATCTTATAGAATATGCCGCATCGCACTGCGATCAGCTCTATGTTTTCGCGGTATCCGAAAGGGGCTCGATGTTCAGCCCGGAAGAGCGGCTCGAAATGATAAAAAAAGGCACGGCGGACATAAAGAACTGCCATGTGTTCGAAAGCGATATGTATCTGATATCCCGTGCGACATTCCCCGCGTATTTCATACGGGACGAGGAGCATGCGGAATCGGTGAAGTCAGATCTCGACATAGAGCTCTTCTGCAGGAGGATAGCTCCCGCGCTCGGCATAAGCGTGCGCTTTGCCGGCGAAGAGCCTTTTTCGGCGGTCACCCGCGCGTATAATGAGCGCATGAAGGAACTTCTCCCGTCTCATAGTATAGAATTCTGCGAGATACCGCGGCTGGACGGGATCAGCGCGGGAAAAGTGAGAAAGCTCATCGAAGCCGGTGAGATCGAAAAGATAAAAGACATGGTGCCGGAGACCAGCTATGAAGTCATACAGCGTAGATCTTGAGCAGATGCTTGCCGCCCGCGAAAGAAGGGCAGCGATACAAAGCAGGATGCTCAGCGGAGCGGACGCAAACGTCTGCCTGGTCTGCCTGACGCTGAACATCGCCGGCGATGTCAAGCGGACCCCGATGACGAAGATGCTTTTCGATCACGGGGTGCAGGCGTTCGAGGCTCTCGGCCTCGGCATCAGGGAAAGGCTCATGACCGATGAAGCGACCGGAAGCGAAGCCTTCTGGCTGCTCGATGAAGAGGGGGAGAGAATAAAGCCTCTTCTTGAGGAGATCGAGGATTCATTCCCGGCGGCGAGGCTGTTCGACTTCGATCTGATCCTGCCAGGGGGAGCCAAGCTTTCGAGAAAGGAAGCGAGAAAATGCCTCATATGCGACGCTCCGGCTGCTGAATGCGCAAGGAGCCGCAGGCACGGCCTCGATCAGGTCAAAAAAGCGACCGGCTGTCTGCTTGCGGGATTCTGCGCCGGTAAGCTGGCGGAGGCCGCACGCGATTCGCTTCTGGATGAACTGAGGATGACTCCCAAGCCGGGACTCGTCGACATGAACAACAACGGATCGCACTCCGATATGGATGCGGCAATGTTCGAAAGAAGCGCGGCGGAAGCGCTGATGCCGTATTTTGAAGACGCCGCCCGCATGGGCATGGACGGCTGCGGCATGAGGGCTCTCAGGGATAGGGGGCTCCAAGCTGAGAAGGAGATGTTTGCCGCTACCGGCGGCGTGAATACGCACAGGGGACTGATCTATTCGATGGGCCTCTTGCTCGCGGGGATGGGCAGATCCCTGAGAGAGGGAGGAGAGTGCACGGAGCACGCGTCTGCTCTTGCACGCGGTGACGCTGAGGAAAGACTCGCCGCATCCATGGCAGACCCTTCGACCAACGGGGGCAGGGCATACAGCCGCTACGGCGCAAAGGGAGCCACCGGAGAAGCCGCTGCGGGCTTTCCCGGCGCTCTGTACTGCTTTTCGCGTCTGATACACTACAGACAGGCGGGATGCGTGGATGCCGCCGCGCTGGCCCTGTGCGATTCGATGACGGAGCTCGAGGATACGAACCTGCTGCACAGAGGCGGGCCTGAAGGACTGAGATACGTAAGGGAATCGGCGGCGCGCATATCCGCGATGCCGCCTGAAGAACGGATAAAGGAACTGTACGGACTGGACAGGGAGCTTATAAGCCGCGGACTGTCGCCCGGAGGCAGCGCCGATATGCTGGCTCTTGCGCTTCTGCTTGAGCGCTGGCAGGCTCTGAGCGTCAGCTGCGTGTGAAACCATAAGGAGGAAAAACGGCACGATGAAGGTGATACCGAGTGACGAAAAGACCAACGTATTATCGAGGATCGCAGAACTGCTCGACCCGGGCAGCTTCATGGAGATGGGCGAGCGCGTATCGGCCAGGTATACCGAGTTTTATCACCCTGATTCCGTCGTTGAGTCGGACGGCGTGGTGACCGGCTATGGTACGATAAACGGCAGGCTCGTCTTTGTTTATGCCCAGGACGGGGAAGTCATGGGAGGCACTTTCGGCGAGCAGCACGGACGCAAGATAGTCGATCTTTACGAGCGTGCCTTGAGAGCCAAGGCTCCGGTCATCGGACTGCTCGACTGCGCAGGCTTCCGCATAGAAGAGGGGCTTGACGGTCTTTACCAGTTTGCAAAACTGTACAGGATACAGACAAAGGCATCGAAGAAGATCCT
>CACYHM010000222.1 GCA_902774195.1 uncultured Eubacteriales bacterium | reverse complement strand
CCGGTCTTTCCGGCTTTTGATCCTGCCTTTAAGGCTTCTTTTTCTGATTCTTTTGCGGGCTCTTTCTCTGGTTCTTCTTTCGCGGATCCTTTTACCGCCTCTTTCTTTGCGGCTTCAGGCCCGTCCAGCAGTCTCTGCACCGCGTTCCTGTAATCGTCCCACTGCTTCAGGTAATCCTGAAGCTGAGCTTCTCCCTTTTCAGTGATCCTGTAATAACGTCTGTTCCTGCCCTGGTACGGCTGATCGTAAGTCATGCAGAGCTGTTCCTGCTGGAGTCTCCTCAGCACCGGATACAGCGTGGATTCCGAAACCGTTATCGACTTCTTCATCTCCTGCGTGATCTCATATCCGTAGGTGTCCCCCCTGTGTAGTATGGCGAGGGCGCATGCGTCGAGCAGGCTTGATTCGATTTTAAATGCCATATGCGCCTCCTTTGTCATGCAATATTATTTATCTGGCAATACTATACGCTGTATAATATTGTTTGTCAAATACTTTTCCAAAAAATTTTCTTCTTTTTTCGCCGGCGGCACTTCAAGAATGATACGGTGTAACGATCACTGAGTTTTCGGGATCATTACGCCCGGCCCTCCAACGCATTTCCTGTGGATAAAACCCCATCCGGCCGGCGCAGACATGCAATACATATATAGGACAAGTAATAGTAAATCTGTGTATCATCTTCAGATATCTTCCGAATCATACACAAATCAGCCATCACGAAGAGCTGTTTTCATGCATGAACGTTATGTTTTGTGTATCGATCCCCTGAAATGATCCGGCTATACACAGCATTTACGGAAAATCTGTGTATGACTTTTGCGAATTTAATGACCCATACACAAATCAGTTCTGTCAGAGCGCTGGACCAGGTGATAAGCAACGGAATCTGTGTATGAAAAGGTGAAATAACAGCGTCTGTACACAACAGAGTCGAGCTGCTGATCCTCACAAGAAAAGCGGGGCGCTTAGCCCCGCTAATCGCGTGCAGTTATTGTCGTGAAGCTTTTATTGATTATCGGACCTTTACCTTGGGCGGGCTGCGCGGAACAGTCCGTGCCGGTTGCAGTACGCATAGATGTGCTTCACATGGTCCATCCTGAACCTGGCCTCAGCGCTCCCTTCAGGATACATCTTTGCCAGCTGTACACTGCGGTCGGATACCGCCGCGATGAAGGATATGTAATGATCTTTCGTCATCGGATGAGCGATGCTCACATAGTACTCTCCTGCATCGGTCTGTATACGGATCTCATGCTCCCCTCCGTTCTCTTCCGCTTCGAGCGGCGGAAGGTTTATGCCGCAGCAGCTTACCACCGTCTCTCCGGCCGTTCCTATTACGTTGCCGCACACCGGGCAGACGTAGAACCTGCCCTTTTCCATGTTGCACGAGCGGTTCGTGTTCCTGACATCCTCGCCCGAAAGAAGTTCTATCACCGATATCCCAAGAGCTTCTGCCAGGGGCTCCAGCAGACTTATGTCCGGGAAGCCCGCGCCGGTCTCCCACTTGCTGACCGCCTTGCCGCTGACATGGATCCTTTCGGCAAGATCCTCCTGCGTCATCTTTTTGCTTTCGCGGAGCTTTTTTATCACAGCTCCGGTAACATATCTGTCCATGGCTCTTACCTCCTTGCGATGCAAGGCTATCACAGGGCTGATGCGGGCACCACCCACGCATCGTGGAATTTGTCAGGCAGCGCGGAGTTTGTCAGGCAGCGTGGAGTAGTTCATCACAGTCTGAACCTCTTCATGTCCACATTCCCGTTGGCTTTGAACTCAACGCCCTCCGCTTCGAGCATCTCCCTCTGCTCAGGCCAGCCCGGCACCGTCCGTCCGGCGCTGTTCACGACTCTGTGGCACGGATGATCTCCGAAGCGGTCGGCCATGCTCATTATCTTTCCGATGAGGCGGGCGTTCTTCGGGCGCCCGACAGCCGCCGCTATCTGCCCGTACGACATCACTCTGCCCGGAGGGATGCTGTCCGCGACAGCATATACCTCGCGCATGAGGCTCTCGTTCATCACCCCCGCATTTCCGGAGGTCAGGCGGAAGCTGTCCTCCACGAGATCCATCACATCACCGTCCTCGAGAGTGTCATCGAGCATCACGGATATCCACTTGCTGTGGTTCATGTGATAAGCCGGATATATGCCCCTGATCCTGTGAAGAGCGGCTGTTCTGCTCTCGTCCGCCTTGAGGTTCAGCACGTCCACCGGCTCTTCGACGGCATCTTTGTCGAGCAGACGTCTTTCGATGTTCATGATAAGACCGAACCACTTGCTGCTGCCTCCGTGCCTGAAGACCCCGGCCTGTCCGTATCTGCCTCCGTCCCATGGAAAGTCCGGCTCCACGGCGTAACGGTCGAGTATGGCAGCCGCGATGCGGTTGCTCTGGTCCGAGACGAAGACGACATCGCTGCAGCAATTGTCTGCGATATCTCTGAGCAGCTCCTCATAAGCCTCTCTCACCGATCCCACGAAGGCGCCCGTGTAATTCGGCATGCGGAGAGGGAAATACTCGTCTCCTGTCATGTTGTCGATCACCCTGCCCCGGACCGTTCCGTTCTCATACACCCTTATCTCCGCAGTGAAGTCTCCGTCCATGAAACTGCGCGACAAAAACCGGCAGGTGTCTTTGTCTTCAAATCCGTAGTCTGCCAGTTTCTGAGTTTCGAATCTTTTTCTGCTGAATATCTTCTGTTCTGTATTCATATATATCAGGAGCGGCAGGCCGCCTTCATTATCTCGTGGAACGCCGCGTATAGCACTCCGGCTACCGGCCAGACTATCCACGTGAACTGCCAGTTCATGGTGATGAAGCTCCACCCGAGGTATACGGCCGTGGCGAGCGCCCAGTATATGCCGTCGTACTTCGACGCCTTCTTGTCGAGCCTCGTATAGTCGCCCTCTTCGAGCAGCTTGTCGTAGCCGCCTTTTCTGATGCACGTCATGACGATCAGCTTTACTCCGGTCGCTACCATGGCGAGCAGCACGCAGACTCCGATGACGGTCAGCATCTCGTTTTCTCTGCTGTGTTCCGCAAGCTCCAGAAACATAAGCGGTATG
>CACYHM010000221.1 GCA_902774195.1 uncultured Eubacteriales bacterium | reverse complement strand
ATGGACCTGTATGCCTGGAGCTTTGCGAGCGTCACGCCGTCCTTGACGCCGAGCGTTGCCGGATTGGCCTCGAGAGTGACCTCCGCATCCGGCTTTACGTCATAGCATCCGTTAACCGCGTGCATGATGTCTCTGAGCTGAGATACATCGAGCACCGACGGAGTGCCTCCGCCGATATATACCGTATCGATCTGCTCTCTGTCCTCAGTCAGAGCGGCCCTGAGCTCTATCTCCCTGACAAGGGCGTCGGTGTACTCCTTTCGCGGTGCTGAATACGCGTCGAACGAAAGGAAGGCGCAGTAATTGCACTTCCTGACGCAGAACGGAATATGTATGTATATCCCTCTTTTCATGACCGCTCTACCTGCTGCTGTCGTCGAGCTTGAGGACTTCCGTGAACGCCTCCTGCGGCACCGTCACAGTACCGAACTGGCGCATCCTCTTCTTGCCCGCCTTCTGCTTTTCGAGCAGCTTCTTCTTACGCGAGACGTCTCCGCCGTAGCACTTGGCAAGCACGTCCTTTCTGTACGCCCTCACGGTCTCCCTGGCGATTATCTTCTGTCCTATGGCCGCCTGGATCGGCACCTCGAACTGATGCCTCGGGATTATGTCCTTGAGCTTCTCGCATATGCCCCTGCCCTTTGCCATGGCCTCCTCTTCAGGCACAATGGTCGAAAGAGCGTCTATCTTCTCTCGGTTGAGAAGGATGTCGAGCTTCACCAGCTTTGCAGGCTGGTATCTCAGGAACTCGTAGTCGAGCGAAGCGTAGCCTCTGGTTCTCGACTTGAGAGCGTCGAAGAAGTCGTATATGACCTCGTTCAGAGGTATCTCGTAGTGCAGCTGCACCCTCGTCTTGGTGAGATACTCCATGTGTATCATATTGCCGCGCCTCGCCTGGCAGAGCGTCATGATGCTGCCGACGTAGTCGTTCGGAGTCATGATGTCGGCCTTGACTATAGGCTCTTCTATGTGCGCTATCTCTACCGGGTCAGGCAGGTTGGACGGGTTCTGTATCTCGAGCACCCTGCCGTCCTTCATCACCACTTTGTAGACTACCGAAGGAAGCGTCGTTATGACGTCCAGATCGAATTCCCTCGAAAGCCTCTCGGTGATGACGTCCATATGCAGGAGCCCCAGGAATCCGCATCTGAAGCCGTATCCGAGAGCAGCCGAATTCTCAGGCTCGAAGTTGAAAGCGGCGTCGTTCACCTGCAGCTTTTCGAGAGCGTCCTTTACGTTCTCGTATTTCTCGCCTTCTGCCGGGAATATGCCGCAGTAGACCATGGACTGCGCCTTCTTATATCCCTTCAGAGGCGTGTCCGCCGGGTCTGATGCGAGAGTGATCGTGTCGCCGACCCTCGCGTCTGCGACCTGCTTGATGCTGCCGCATATATATCCTACCTCGCCGGCCTTGAGCTCGTCCGCAGGCAGCATGCCCGGTATGCAGTAGCCTACCTCTGTCACCTCGTAGTTCTTGCCGGTGTTCATCATGCGTATGGTATCGCCGCGCTTCACACGGCCGTCGAATATGCGCGTGTAGATGACTACGCCCTTATAGCTGTCGTAGTACGAGTCGAATATGAGGGCCTTGAGCCTGCCGTCCGGGTCTCCCTGAGGAGGCGGTATGACCTCTACAAGTTTTTCGAGCATCTCATCTATGCCCTGGCCCGTCTTTGCGGATATCTCCGGGGCTTCCGATGCGTCGAGCCCGATGATGTCCTCTATCTCGGCCCTGACCTCGTCCGGCCGCGCCGAATCGAGGTCCATCTTGTTGAGCACAGGAAGTATCTCGAGGTCCTCGTCGAGAGCGAGATATACGTTGCCCAGAGTCTGCGCCTCCACGCCCTGCGTAGCGTCCACAACGAGGACCGCACCGTCGCAGGCAGCCAGAGACCTCGACACCTCGTAGTTGAAGTCCACGTGTCCCGGCGTGTCGATGAGGTTAAGGATGTACTCCTGCCCGTCCTTCGCCTTGTACAGCAGCCTCGTGGTCTGCAGCTTGATAGTGATGCCGCGCTCACGCTCGATGTCCATGTTGTCGAGGTACTGTTCTTTCATGTCGCGCGCCTCGACAAGCCCCGTCTTCTCGATGAGCCTGTCTGCAAGAGTCGACTTGCCGTGGTCTATGTGCGCTATGATGCTGAAATTTCTAATGTTGTCCAGATAACTCATTCCTACCTCTTCTTGCGGTCTGATGCCGCTGTTATATTCACAGTTATTGTACATTAAAAGCTCTTCAATTAAAACAGCCGGAGCATCCCCCGGCTGCATGAGCGCATCAGCTGAGCCCTGTTATTTTATCTTTATGATCTCTCCCGATCCTTCGAGCGAATAGCCTCCGAGTTCATCGAGCTTTGCCCTGAACTCATCGCTTCCGAGAAGCCTGATAAAGCTCTTCATCTCCGGCATGTTGATAGTTTCCGGTCTCATGACGAAATCGTATTCCTCCTCGCCCACAGGTATGAAGTCGAGTCCCATCGCATGAGCTGCCGAGTATACCCCCATGCCGCAGTCGGCCTCGCCTCCCGCGACCTGTGCTGCGACCGCCATATGTGTCGCCGCCTCAGCGTCATATCCGTCGACATCCTCCGGCTTTATTCCGGCCTGTTTCAGTTTGTAATCGAGCAGTACTCTTGTGCCCGCGCCCCTTTGCCTGTTGACGAACCTTACCCTTTTGAGGTCTTCGATGCCTCTGATACCGAGAGGATTGCCCTTTGCCGTCATCAGGCCCTGTATCCTTCTGACGCCCTTGAGCAGCACCATCTCCTCGCCGGGGAAGATCGAGCGTATATACGATTCATTGTATATGCCTGTCTCTTCATCAAGAAGGTGTGACGGAGATATGTGCGCCTCTCCCCTCTGAAGCGCCATGAGGCCTCCGAGGCTTCCGATGTGGGTGCTCGACAGCCTTATGCCCTCTGCCTCGCCGGACATCAGATCGGATATTACATCGAGCAGCATGTCGTGGCTGCCTGTGCACACTATGGTCCTGTCGATCTCTTCGGCCGCGCGGAACAATATGACATCGACAGTCTCGCCCGCTTCGTATCCTTCCGTTTCCTGCGGTATGACACAGAA
>CACYHM010000220.1 GCA_902774195.1 uncultured Eubacteriales bacterium | reverse complement strand
TTTTCCTTGTTAGGAACGCCGGATGCATGCTCGATGCCTGCTGCCTTCTTGATGAGGACTGCGGCTGGCGGTGTCTTGCACACGAAGTCGAATGATCTGTCTGTGTAGACTGTGATGACTACCGGGATGATCATTCCCTGCTGGTCCTGTGTCCTTGCATTGAACTGCTTGCAGAAGTCCATGATGTTGACGCTCTTCTGTCCGAGAGCCGGACCAACCGGTGGTGCAGGAGTGGCTCCGCCGGCAGGGATCTGCAGCTTGATATAGCCGTCGATCTTCTTTGCCATTGTCTGCTCCTTTCTTTGATTTTAATGCATCTCCGTCACCGGAGTTTGCTCACCTGCGAGAACTCGATCTCTGCAGGAGTATCTCTACCGAACATCGAGATGCGCACCTTGACGATCTGCTTCTCCGGATTGATGGCTTCGACGATGCCGAGCTGGCCCTCGAAGACTCCTCCGATGATGCGGATCGTGTCGCCGACCTCGATATCCAGGTCGATCCTGAGTTTCTCGATTCCCATCCTTACGATCTCCTCTTTTGTCAGAGGGATAGGATCGGAACCGTGTCCAACGAAGCCCGTCACGCCCTCTGTGTTACGCACGAGGTACCAGGTCTCGTTGTTGACGATCATCTTGATGACGACGTATCCCGGGAAGAGCTTTCTGGTCTTTACCTTCTTGACTCCGTCCTTGATCTCGATCCTGTCTTCAGTAGGTATCACCACCTCCTGGATGAGGTCCTGCATCCCGCGGTACTCGACCATCCTGTCGATGCTCGTCTTTACCTTGTTTTCATAACCGGAATATGTATGTACAACATACCACTTTGCCGTGCCGTCTCCTCTGAGGCCTTCGCCTTCGAGAGGGGATACGCTTGACTGCGGTCTGCTGACTGTCTCGGCAGCTTCCTTTACTTCTTCTGCCTCTTCCTTTTCTGTCACTTCGATATTTTCGATGTTATCGATCTTATCTGCCATTTATAACTCCTTGATCAGGACAGCGTAATGCCCAGAATACCCTTGAGGGCCGCCAGGAATCCTGTATCTATCAGCCAGAACGTCACAGCAAAGAAAGCAACACAGACAAACACCACGATGGTGTCCGTTGTGAGCTCTTCTCTTGTCGGCCATACGACCTTGCTGAATTCCTGCTTTACGCCCCTGAGATAAGCGATGAGTCCGCCGGACTTTTCACTTCCTTTTTTGTTCTCAGCCATAATGCTTCTCCACCTGTTGATGTGTGATAGATTACTTTGTCTCCTTGTGGAGCGTCTCCTTGTTGCAGAACTTGCAATACTTCATGAGTTCGATCCTGTCAGGATTGTTTCTCTTGTTCTTCATAGTATTGTAATTTCTCTGCTTGCACTCTGTGCATGCGAGGATGACTTTCTGTCTAACGCCTGCTGCCATCTGTTTTCTCCTTAATCCTGTATAAAGCTTGAAAAATGCGTCTTTCTCAATCAAAAGCTCGAAGCCCGGTCGCCCGTAACTCCGATCTTTCTCTTAAAGTCGCTCAATTACTATACTTGAGCGGCTTTCCCATGTCAAGCAATTTTTGCTCCTTTTTCTCTCCGGATTCAGTACATAATTGGAACTATTTTGATGTGTATTTTCATTTCGTTCCAATTGTCCGGGCGCGGCGGATGCCGTACAGCAGTACAGCGGCCGCGTTGGATGCATTGAGGGAGTTGATCTTACCGTACATCGGTATCGAAAGGACGAAGTCGCATTTTTCTTTGACGAGTCTGCCGACTCCCCTTCCTTCGTTTCCGATCACTATGGCGATCGGTCCTGTAAGGTTCGCTTCGTAGTAGGTCTCTCCGTCCATGTCGGCTGCTCCGACCCATATACCTTTTTCCTGCAGTTCCTCTATGGTCCGCGCAAGATTTGTCACCTGCGCCACAGGCATGTTCTCTATCGCTCCCGCTGCAGAGAGCGCAACGGTCTGCGTAAGCGAGGCCGCCCTGCGCTTAGGGATGATTATGCCGTGGGCTCCCGCGCATTCGGCCGTCCTTATGATGGCTCCGAGGTTGTGGGGGTCTTCTATCTCATCGAGCATGACTATGAACGGATCCTCGCCGGAGGCTTCCGCTTTTGCGAAGATGTCTTCGAGTTCGGCGTATTTGTACTCGCTCACCTTGGCCACGACGCCCTGATGCTTCACGCCCGGCGCCATCGCATCGATCTTTTCTTTAGGCACGAAGTCGACTATCACGCCCTTCTCCCTGGCCAGTGCGACTATCTTCGATACCGAGCCTTCGGATCCGTCCGCGATGAAAACCCTTTCCACATCGCGTTCGCCCGAGAGGACTTCTGTCACAGGGTTGCGCCCGGCTACCACTTCAAGGCCGTCAGCGCCAATATTCGTGCGTTCATCGAATTCATTGTATCCGAAGTCCGAAAGGAGGCTGTTCTTTGCTCCGTTTCCTGCGGATGGCTTGCCGGCCGGTCTGCCTGAAAAACTGCTAGAGCCGCCCCGTCCTCGTCCCGCGGTTTTTTTCGATGCAGCTGCTGAAGCCTTTCTGCCTCCGGACGCCCTGTGCGTCGCCGGCTCGTATGCTCCGCCGTAGTCGCGGCGGTTCTTGCCGCCCCTCTTCGGCGCTCCTTTTCTGTCTTTGTCGTTGAATCTTTTGTTGTCTCTTTTGCTCATGTCTGCCCTGCCTGCTGATCTTTACTGATCTTACATGTCTATCCCGACCGCTATGTCGAATGTCATATCCGGATGCATGCTCTTTATCTCCCTGATGAATGCATCGACCTCTTCATCGCGCTCAGCAACCGAGTAATCCGGTATGACCACGAAAGCTACGATGCCCTCTTCGGGATCTCTGGAAAATGAATGGACCTTCTTGATGCCGTCATACTTTCTCGCGACGGCTATTATCCTGTCCCACTTCTCCATCGCCTCAGGGTCCGTGGTGTTCGTCCCGATTATCCCGACGGATGTGAGTGTCACGCCCTGCTCACCGGCCCTTTTGATGATCCTGCGGGTGAGCCTGCTTATCTCGGCCGCCGTAAGGTTCTCGTCCACCTCTACATCCAGCGAGCCCACATAGTAATTCTCGCCGTAATTATGCATAGCCAGATTCGATACATTCATCACCTCGTCGAAGCCCGCCGGTA
>CACYHM010000219.1 GCA_902774195.1 uncultured Eubacteriales bacterium | reverse complement strand
GCTCAAGATTGTATTTGTTTTTAGGGGCGACCCTGCTGGCGCTCTCCTGCCGCCCGGACGAAATGTCCGGGCCGGACGGAGGCCGGTATGCCAACCTGGACGCCCTGTCGCACGAACAGATTGTACTTGGAGACCAGCTTGAAGATCCGTATTCGCTGGACATAATGCAGCAGTCGCTGGAAGTGCTGTATCCCACCAAGGCAGGCGCTCCTAGGCTGGAAGTCACGGACTACTATGTCCGTTTCCTTCCAGAGGACGACACCCAGTTCAAAATCCTCAAGCTGATGGATGTCAATCTGTTGGACCATCCGCTGGACTATGAGATCATAAGGGAGGGTGACTATTATCACGATCCCGCCATAGAAGAAGGTAACATCACCTGGCAATATGCTGTGGTCCCAAGGGATTTCCAATTCCCGCAGGATATCAGATATGAGATCCTGGACCGCTGTTTTATTCCTGATAACACTGCCACAAAAGCCTCTGATGTAGATTGGGAGGCCGTTGAACGGGAAGCATACAGGCTTTCCGGGAATGAAAGGATGCTGCTTCCTCGGTCAAAGGCGGGGGAAGAGGGTGACGGCAGGCCCAGTGGTTCCATAGTAATAATAGACGATAAATATAACGGAGGTGAGCCTGTAGGGGTTTCGGGCGTGATGGTATCGGTAAACAGTTTTGTAAAGTTCTCTTCGGCCTATACCGATGCATCCGGCAGCTACACCATTCCCAAATCATTTTCCTCCGAAATCCGCTACAGGCTTGTTTTCCAGAACCAGAAAGGCTTCGGGATAGGAGTCAACCTTCTGCTGGTACCGGCATCGGTGTCCACCCTTGGCTCAGGCCCGGCAAGCGGGATAAACGTGCTGATAGACAAGGATTCTGAACGCAAACTTTTCAGCAGGTGCGTGGCAAACAATGCCGTGTACGATTACTTCGTGCGTTGTTCGCGGGAAGACGTTACCGTTACCCCGCCGCCCGCAAACCTGCGGCTGTGGCTGTTCCAGAACCTTTCCAACAGCAGCGCCCCTATGCTTCAGCAGGGCAGTTTCCTGGAAGGAAAGCTGGTGGACGAGTACCTGGGAGAGTATAAGGGCATAGAATACGAAAAGACGGATCCGGTCAGCGATACGGATGTAAAAGCAAAAATAGACGAGGCCCTGCTGCAGAATGCAGAAGAGATAAAGAGCGAATCCGGGACCGTCGAAGAAGACAGCATAGTAAACATCGACTATACCGGAAGCATAGACGGAAAGGAGTTCGAGGGAGGCTCCGCGCAGGGGACCGAGCTCGACATAGCCAACAGCCACTTCATCGACGGCTTTGCCGAAGGGATAGTAGGACATCAGGTCGGAGAGACCTTTGACCTGCATGTGACCTTCCCCGAGGATTACGGCAAGGAGGAGCTGAACGGCAAAGAAGCGGTGTTCAGGACCAAGATCAATTACATGGTCCGGAAGAAGCCTGCCGAATACACCGATGAGTGGGTAAAGGAAAACACCGGATACGAAGACAAGGCTTCGTACGAGGATGCCGTAAGAAAGCAGCTCGAAGAAGAACAGGCCTCGAACGCGAAGAACAAGGAAAGATCCGAAGTGTTCGGAAAGATCAATGATGCTTCGGAGGTGATCGAATATCCTGAAAAGGAACTCAAGACTTCTCACGACAGGATCACCAAGTCCTATGAGACTGCCGCGAAGAACGCGGGAGTCAGCGTCGAAGAATATATAGGATCCATGGGGATGGATGCCGACAGCTTCAAAAAGAGCGTGGACGATGATGCTGAGAAGAGCGTAAAGACAGAACTGATCCTGCGCCAGATAGCAAAGGAAGAGGGCATAGAATTCAGCGAAGATGACTATAAGGACTTTCTGAAGGATATGCTCGAAGAAGCCGGCTATACGGAGAAGCAGTTCAAGGAGCAGAACGGCATGGATCTCATGCAGTATGCCGAAGAGAACAGCTTCTACATCCTGTACATGTACGACAGAGTCATGTCCAAAGTCATGGAGTACAGCAAGGCGGTGTAACCGGGAATAAAAGGGTATTGTGATCGGAAGCACAATGGAGGTAAGCATATGAAATGTCCGTATTGTAATTATGAGGACACAAAGGTAGTCGATTCGAGACCGGTCGAAGACGGGCTCGCTACCAGAAGAAGACGCGAATGCACCAAGTGTCACAAGAGGTTCACAACTTTCGAGAAGATCGAGAATTCTCTGCTTGTTGTCGTGAAAAAGGACGGCACGCGCGAAAGCTTCGACAAGAACAAGATCATCAACGGCATCATGAAGGCCTGCCAGAAGACAAAGGTCACATATGAAGACGTGCAGAGGATCGCAGACAATATCGAGCGCGGACTTTCGAACACGATGGAGAAGGAGATCCAGTCGACCAACATCGGCCTTCTCATCATGGAAGAGCTTAAGGCTATCGACCAGGTGGCTTACGTAAGATTCGCTTCGGTATACCGTGAGTTCCAGACCATCGATACATTCATCGATGAGATCAACAAGCTCAACAAGGGAAGGAAGTAAGGAGCGGATCATGCTGAGAGTTGCTATAGACGGACCGGGAGGCACCGGCAAGAGCACCATCGCCAAAGCCATTGCCGAACGTTTTGGGATAGAATACATCGATACAGGCGCGATGTACCGCGCGCTCGGGCTCAAATCGAAGAGGCTTGGTGTCGATCCGGCTGACGAGGACGCTGTCAGGGCTATGCTGGATGATACGGTCATAGACTTTGTACATGGATGCACCATGCTAGACGGCGAGGACGTGAGCGGACTCATAAGGACGGGCGAGATCTCGATGGCCGCTTCGGATATATCAAAGCTCGCTATTGTCAGAGCCAAGGTGGATGAGGTGAGCAGGCATCTTGCGGCGATCAAGGACGTCGTGATGGAGGGACGTGACATATGCACTACCGTCATACCGGATGCCGAGGTCAAGATATTCATGACCGCATCGCCTGAGATCAGAGCGAAGAGACGCTATGACCAGATGATCGAAGCCGGCAAGGAAGCGGACTACGATAAGATATATAAAGAGACGATGGAAAGGGACTATCAGGACTCCCACAGAGAGGTGAGCCCTCTCAGACAGGCGGAAGACGCTGTTCTTCTCTATACATC
>CACYHM010000218.1 GCA_902774195.1 uncultured Eubacteriales bacterium | reverse complement strand
CGAAAACTACGCCCAGGTATGGGGGTACAGTATAGGGAAGCTCGACCCGAAGAACGAGAACGGAGCGATCCTGTATATCCTCGGCGGCAGGTACGTTCCGGAAGAGGTGACCGGCATGGACAGATTCCTTATGAAGATAATGAGGACTGTCCTTCTTTCAGGCAGCACCCCTGACGCAAAAAAGCAGGCGGACAAGATAAGGGACAGGATAGACAACGGCGTAGATATGGTCAGCAGGGACAACATCGCCTCACTTGTAAAAGACGCGCGAAAGAAGACGGAGATATGAAAATGGGAAGCAAAAATCAAGCGATCATAATAACGGTAATCGGGCTGATCCTCATCGCAGCGGCGGTCTACTGCATATTCAGCATGGTCTCCAGCCGGGTTAGGGTCAATGAAAGGGAAACGAAGATGTCTGAAAACGAGAAGGAAAGACTGGCGGATCTTGGCAAAAAGAATCTCATACTCGTGAACAAATGGAACGAGGTGCCCGGGGATTACGAGGCCGACATAGTCGATATAGAAAACGGATACTCCATAGACTCGACGGCAAAGGAACAGCTTGAGGCCATGATGGCCGCATGCAGAGAAGCGGGCTGTGATCCGGTCATATGCTCGGCCTACAGGACGCACGATACCCAGATCAGCCTGTATGAGAGGGAGGCGCAGCCGTATCTCGACCAGGGCATGGATGAAGAGGAAGAAAAAAAAAAAGCCGGCGAGTCCGTCGCCAGACCGGGCACCAGCGAGCACGAATGCGGCCTTGCGGTGGATATCATAGACGCGGGCTACCAGGTGCTCGATGACAAACAGGAAGAGACCGAGACCCAGCAGTGGCTCATGAAGCACTGTCAGGACTACGGATTCATACTGAGATATCCGAACGGAAGGATGGAGACGACAGGCATAATCTACGAACCGTGGCATTACAGATACGTGGGCAAAAAGCACGCAAAATACATAATGGATAATGATCTTTGTTTCGAAGACTACATTGCAGAACTCGAGAGCAGACAAAAGGAACTGAAACAGCAGAAATAGCCCTAAAAACGGAATAATAAGAAGAAAAAACTCTTGAACTGGCGCGCCCGATTACATATAATATACGAGCGCGTTTCGAGACCTATCCCGATTTCTGAAGGAAATCGACGGAAGGTCCGATGTCAGACTTGCCCGAAGCAATGCGAGGCTGCAAGTCACGGCCCGCGCGCACATAAACTATTTGTCACACTGCCGAAAGCCGCGGTGCCCCGGAATAACAAGGGGTTGAAGGCATAAATGAAGCAGTGGAAGTAAACTAACCGGAGGTTAAAAAATGTCAGTAGTATCAATGAAACAACTGCTTGAAGCAGGCGTCCACTTCGGACATCAGACAAGAAGATGGAACCCTAAGATGGCTCCTTACATCTTTGCAGAGAGAAACGGTATCTATATCATCGATCTGCAGCAGACGCTCGGACTCATCGATGAGGCTTACGAATTCATGAGAAAGGTCGGCGAGAGCGAGAAGCCGGTACTCTTCGTAGGAACAAAGAAGCAGGCTCAGGCCGCCATCAAGGATGAGGCTGAGAGATGCGGAATGTACTATGTAAACGAGAGATGGCTGGGCGGAATGCTCACTAACCACAAGACCATCAGCAAGAGGATCGACAGACTCGAAGAGATCAGAGAGATGCAGGCTGACGGCACCATCAACAAGTATGCCAAGAAGGAAGCACTCAAGATGATGGCAGAGGCCGACAAGCTCGAGAAATACCTCGGCGGAATCAAGGACATGAAGGGAATGCCTGGCGCTATCTTCGTAGTAGACCCTAAGAAGGAAAGGATCGCTGTCAAGGAAGCAAGGATCCTCGGTATCCCTGTAGTAGGTATCGTAGATACGAACTGTGACCCTGACGATGTCGATTACATCATACCTGCAAACGATGACGCTATCAGAGCGGTCAAGCTGATCACAAGCTGCATGGCAGACGCGATCGTTGAAGCTAAGCAGGGCGAGAGCTTCCAGGAAGCTCCAGTTGAGGCTGAAGAGGCTGCAGCAGATGAAGCTGCAGAAGAGGAGGAAAAGTAATCATGGCAGAAGTCACAGCAAAACTGGTAAAAGAACTGCGTGAAATGACAGGCGCAGGCATGATGGACTGCAAAAAGGCACTTGTAGAGGCCGAAGCTGATCTTGAAAAGGCGGTCGAGATCCTGAGAGAAAAGGGACTGTCAAAGGCAGCCAAGAAGGCCGGAAGGATCGCAGCTATGGGTCTTGTAAGAGTCGCACTCGCAGAAGACGGCAAGACAGCAGCCATCGTAGAGGTAAACTCGGAAACAGACTTCGTTGCAAAGAACGATGAGTTCATCGACTTCGTAGAAGGACTCGCCAGACTTGCTCTTGAGGCTGACAGCAACGATATGGAAGCGTTCAAGGCCATGCCTTTCGAAGGCTCGACAGTCGGTGAGGTGCTGACTGCCAAGATCGCGAAGATCGGCGAGAACATGTCGATCAGAAGGATCGACAAGGCTTCCGGCAAAGTCCTGGCTACATATATCCACGGCGGCGGCAACATCGGTGTTATCGTTGCTGCTGAAGGCGCTGACAACGATGCCGACAGAGAAGCTCTGAAGAATGTTGCGATGCAGGTCGCAGCAATGAACCCGCAGTATGTAAGCAGGGATGAGATCTCGGAAGATGAGCTTTCAAACCTGAGAAAGATCACTCTCGAAAGCGCACTGAACGATCCGTTCACACTTCCTAAGCCGATCCTCAACGGACTGCTCGACAAGGTCGAAGGCGTATGGGGTCAGGAAGATGTAGACATCCTCACTGAAAAGAGAGCGGACAAGGGCTTCAACTTCAACTATCTTCCGAACTTCCTTTCGGACGAGGCAAAGACAAGACTTGCAGGTCTTGCGATCGCTGCCAAGATGGAGATCACTGAGAACAAGATCTTCACGGGACTCGTTGACGGACGTATCAAAAAGCAGCTGAAGGAGATGTGCCTGCTCGATCAGACATACGTAAGAGCAGAGGACGGCAAGCAGACTGTTGCAGAGTATCTGAAATCCGTAGATGCTGATCTGAAGCTGACCAGAGTCATCAGATTCGAGGTAGGCGAAGGCATCGAAAAGAAAGAAGAGAACTT
>CACYHM010000217.1 GCA_902774195.1 uncultured Eubacteriales bacterium | reverse complement strand
TGTCCAGCATCGACCACCACCAGTCGGCGTCTTTGCGCGATGCCCAGTCGAGATACACTTTTACCTGCGGATCGACCATCGAGGCTCCTATGGCGAATGCATTGATGGAGGCGATGGTCCCGTATATCGGGGCATCCGAGCAGTAACCGATGGTGTGTGTGCCGTCTGCCGCTGCTGCAGTTCCCGCGACGATGCCCGCGAGGAACTTCGCCTCATACAGTTTAGCGTAATATGTGCGCACGGCCTGATGCGCCAGATTCACAGAGCAGTTCAGGAACCTGATGCTGCCGTACTTTATTGCGGCTCTCAGAGTCTCGTTTATGAGGGCGGGCGAAGTGGTGAACACGACATCAGCGCCCCAGTCAGCAGCGTCACCGGCCGCCTTTTCAAATGCGTCAGGATCGCCGCAGTTTTCGAAGCATCTTCGAATCAGCAATGCCGTCTTCATATATGAACGCCGCCCTGAGCGGGTTCTTTGCCGAATATGTCACCGCCGGGATGACTTTCCCGATCAGGGAATCGGGACCTGCCACCAGATTGCCCGCTTTGTTTATGAGAGACCCTGCATTGAGAGCATCCTCCGCCTGCTCGACAAGAGCGACCCTGTCCATGTTGCCTGCTCGACAAGAGCGACCCTGTCCATGTTGCTCTCGGTCAGAAGCTCCTTTTTTATCCTCAGTATCCTTTTGGATATGACCTCTGCCGGCTGATGTCTTAGAATGTCCTTCGCGTATATCCTCAGGTACACCATGAACGCGTCTCCCGGCGGCAGATCGGGAACTTTGCCCTCGAGCAAAGCATATGCCCGGGTGAACTGCCAGTATGCGCTGCACAGAGACTTCACAGTATCCTCCGGCCACGGCGCTCCGGGATCGATGCCCAGTATGTCGGCGATCTCTGCATATACCCCGGCGCACCTGAACTTCATGTCATAGACCGGCGCAAGGTCGTAAAACTTCATAAAATCCGCATACCATGGATTCTGAGTCAGAGTCTCCTCATCAGGGATGATCCTCGTCACCTCCGCCATTATGGTCGGCATATCGAGGAAACGGCTCACAGAGACCCTCTTGTTGCCCTCCTGCACATAAAAGTCCTGGAGGTATTCGTATACCTTTACCGGATCGCTGAATCCCTCCTTTATCTGCGCATTGTACAGGCTGTTCCACTTCGCTGCGAATTCGCTGTCCGGCTCGAGCAGCGGCATGAAATCCGGTGCAAAGGAATTCTGCCTCGCGCGGGTCTTCGTGCCCACTATGAGATCCACCGGGATCTCTATAAGCCCCATCTGTCTGTGAGGCATCGAATCGCAGTCCGGCAGTATGTCATCAAGAGCTGCAAGATATGGATATTCTCCCGCTGCGACTTTTTCCCTGTATTCTTTTTCTCCGGCCCTGAGGGCCTTCATATATTCGTCAGTCATTCTTTTCTTTCTCCTCTGTCTTCAGCCTCGCTTCGTACAGAACTCTTACGATCGCAAAGATGTATGCGGCCGTGATGAAGATGTGCGCGTAGCTGTTTTCCCTGAACGCGACCATCAGGCCGGTGAAGGCTGCGGTGAGCGCCAGCATTTTCACTACGAATCTTCCCCTGAGGCTGCACGCTGCCTTTGCGTAGCTTCGTGTAAAGAAGAGGAACGTGTAGTACGTGATGACTGAAATGATCATGAACAGCATCTTCGGCATCAGGGCCACTTCAGGCTCACGCATGAATTCGAGAGATGCCGTGATATTGTTGAGTGCAAAGATGATGAAGATGTGGATCGCCATATACATGAATCCGTTGTCGGCACGCTCCCTGTCGAGCAGATGGTCGTAGAATATCTCATACGAGAGGAAGAGGCCGACCACGATAAGGAATCCCATCAGCGAAAAATAGATCACGTTCAGGTCGAAGCTTCCGTCGCCCCTGAAATATGCCGCGAGGGCTATGATCATCTCGCCGAAGGTGAATACGACGTAGAGCATCGCGCGTTCGGTAAGGTGCATAAAATCGACCATGCCGCCGGGACTCCTCGACTTTCCGAGCGCCGTCAGTAATATCCCCGCCGCTATCGCTGCTGCAGAGAGTATCGACACCATCTGCGGACCGGGCCAGGCGGCCGCGAACGCAATGGCTGCTTCGATAAATAGAGTTGCCGCCATCCTTCTGATGAGGTCCCTGTTCCACACATCGGCCTCGTGGTTTCTGAGCTCTATGAGATACTGGAGGCCGATGTTGACAAGTATGAGAGCCCATGCTATGTGGTACTGCTCCTTGTAGGCGATCCAGTCGTGCCTCGTGGCCTCTCCGATGAAGTACATCAGATACATGTTGACGCACAGGAAAACGTGGTCCCTTAGACCGTTCCTGCCGAACATGTTTATGTAGAACGTTGTAAAGTTCCATATCTGGATGATCGCCAGGGTGCAGAGCACATACGAGATGTAGTTCGCAGGCGATATAAAACCTCCCTCTGCGGGTTCGAGCAGGGAGTTGTTGCGGCCCACCATGTATACGAATACGAGGTCGTAGATGAGCTCAAGGTATTCTACTTTTTTCTCATCGCGCGTAAAAAGATCCATGTGTATTCATACCTGTCCGTTCCCTATTTCAGGTTCTTCTGCGCCCAGCGCGTGACATCGTCCTTTGCCGTCGGACACAGGGCTCCCTGCACGGCGAGTGTCTTCGCGATCTTTGCGCCTCTGCAGAATTTTTTCAGATCGCTCCTGCTCTTCGCTTCGCCGCTTCCCTCGTGAGTCATCACAGGGAACACCTTCTTGCCTCTGAAGTGCAGCTTTTCGAGCTGGGTGAATACGGCGCACGGATATGTGCCCCACCAGCACGGCCCTGCGATGACGATATTGTCGTAGTCATCAATGTCCTTCAGATACTCTTTGAGCTTCGGGCGCGCGCACATGCGCAGGTCCTCCTTAGCTGCCTCGGTGCACTCCATGTAGTCCGCGGGATAGTCCTTTACGGTCTGCAGTTCGAAAAGATCCGCCCCGACCGCGTCCCTGATGTACTCCGCGATCAGCTCGGTGTTGCCCTTTTCGAGTTCCCTGAGTTCTCCGCGCACGTAATTCTGCCCGCGGCGCGAATAATAGATAACGAGCGTTCTTGACATTGTTTTCCTCCGGATCACTGCTCTGATGCGGCTGTATGCCGCCCGCCGATTCTTTGTCACGCAATATTGTATCACAGCGGGGAGTCATCTTCACTTCCGTATCATTTAGTTTATGTGTATGAAAAAGAAGAATGATGCTATACTTTTCTTATCTGAAAACCGTATTGCAGAACTGTAATGAGAGGTGGAGATATGCTCAACAAATTCTGTAGGATACCGCTTTATGAGCTTACAAGAAAACTGGCCAATGTAGCCATGGGCGTTGAAAAAGCCGACACGGTCATCAGGAACGCAAAGCTGGTGAACGTATGCACCTGCGAGATCCAGGAGGGCATCGATGTC
Organism: uncultured Eubacteriales bacterium; assembly: GCA_902774195.1. The sequence continues at coordinate 1,586 of CACYHM010000217.1, read as the reverse complement.
GCGATCGCCGGCGGCAGGATCGCGCTTGTCGGCGATGCGCTGCACTGCATCGGCGACGACACGAAGGTCATCGATGCCTGCGGTCATTACATCGCTCCGGGCTTCATGGATGCCCATATCCATGTCGAATCCGCGATGATAAGTGTCGGCGAATACGCGAGGGCCGTAGTGCCGCACGGCACTACCGGCATCTTCATGGATCCGCACGAAGAAGTCCGCGAGATGATGACCTGGGACGGGATCATGGGTCTCGGCGAGATGATGAATTTCCCGGGCGTTATGAATGCCGACCCGCAGGTCCACGGCGAACTCGCAGAGACCTTAAAGGCAGATCAGGTCATCACCGGTCACTTTTCCATACCGGAAACAGGCCCGGGACTCAACGCTTACATCGCATCGGGCGTCAGATGCTGCCACGAATCGACGCGCGCCGAGGACGTGCTCGAGAAAATGCGCCACGGGATGTACGCACTGATGCGCTACGGCAGCGCCTGGCATGACATGCCTGTAATTATCCGCGCGATACTCGACAACGATGTGGAAGACCGCTTTGCCTGCCTGATCTCGGATGACACTCATCCGGACACGCTTGTCAGCGAGGGACATCTCGATTACATCATGCGCCTTGCGATAAAAGAAGGCCTCGACCCGGTAAAGGCTATACAGTACGTCACGATCAATCCGGCGACATGCTTCAGGATGGATCACGAGCTTGGCAGCATCACTCCGGGCAAGTGCGCCGACATCGTATTCTTCAGCGACCTGAATGATATACGCATCACACGCACCATGATCGACGGCGAGGTCGTGGCCGAGAACGGAAAGATGACCGTTGATGTCGGCAAGGCTGCATTCCCTGATTTCGTATACGACACCATGCATGTCGGCGAGACCATCACGGCGGACAGCTTCAGGGTCAAAGCCCCTGAAGGCGCATCCGGCAGCGTTAAGACCCGCGTGATCGAGATCATCCCTAACCGCGTCGGCGACTACGAGCGCATCATCGATCTGAAGGTCAAAGACGGCTGCGTTCCTGCTGACCCGGACAGCGACATAATGAAACTGGCTGTATTCGAACGCCACCACGCGACAGGAACAAAAGGACTTGGTTTCCTGAAGGGCTTCGGATTCAAAAAAGGAGCGATGGCACAGACTGTCGCGCACGATGCTCATAACCTTCTCGTAGCAGGAACGAACGATGAAGACATGGCTCTAGCAGCCAACACACTCATAGAATGCGGAGGCGGTCTCTGCGCTGTCGCTGACGGCAAAGTGCTCGCCCTCGTCCCGCTCCCGATCGCAGGTCTCATGAGCGATCTTCCGGCCGAAGAAGTAGCGGAGCTGATCGCAAAGCTCGACGCTGCCTGGAAGGAGATGGGCTGCGTTATCAACTCGCCGTACATGACGATGGCTCTGATGGCTCTCGCCTGCCTGCCGGAGCTGAGGCTCACCAACCGCGGCCTCGTGGACTGCAGGACATTCGAGTTCGTCGACCTCTTCGTCTGATGAGCCGGCCTGCAGAATATATAGCCGCAAAAAGAGATGCACAGGATGACCGTTTTGCCATTCTGTGCATCTTATTATCT
>CACYHM010000216.1 GCA_902774195.1 uncultured Eubacteriales bacterium | reverse complement strand
CAAAGGAACTAAGGAAATACACAAAAAAACATTACGGGTAGGATTTACATACTGCAAATGAAATCCACGCTAAAAGCCGGAGACACTGTATTTATGGGATTCTCCGGCTCATTCATTCCTTTCGACTGTTAAAGATGGGATAATACTTTTTCCGAAGAATGCAACGGAAGGATTCTTCCGGTCACCAATTTAAAAAGAAAGGGGATTTTGCCTTGTGCGACACGTGACCGGCTTTGGCTGCCGCGGCTTCAGACGCGTGTTTATGCAGCTTGTCCGATCATCCTGAAACACACCTGAGGTGTACCTTCCTTTATGATGGATTATAATGCTTTTTCCGGAGAATGCAACGGAAAGAAGCCTCCGGTAACCAAATAAAAAAGGAAGGGTATTTTGCCTTGCGCCGAACGGTACCGGCTTCAGCTGCTGCGGTTTCAGACGCGTGTTTATGCAGCTTGTCCGATCATCCTGAAACACACATTAAGTGTACCTTCCTTTGAATTATATTATACATAGTTCCCTCAAAAAAAGCTACAATATAGTGTAAAGTGTTATATAAGGATCAGCAGAAGGATGCAGGATGAAAATGTCAGCAAACAATAAATGGAACAGACTTACAGAAGAGAGGGACCGCAATCGCAAATGGCTCGAGGACAATATCTTCGACCTCGAATACGCGGGGCTTTATCTGGGCGACGAGATGAACACCTTCCACTTTGACTGGGACGGCGCGGTCAGAGATGGAAGCATCGGAAAGACCTGGCGTGTCGTAATCTCAAACCTGATGGCCACGCACTTCACTATGACAGCTCCGGCCGTGGCCCTGTTCTATCAGGAGCTTCACGAGTATTATCCGGACTGGGTGGTCGAGAGGTCTCTCTGTCCGCCTACTGAGCTGGATCAGGAGCTCATGGAAAAGGACGGTATACATCCGTTCGCTGTCGAGAGCGGGATGCCTCTTAAGGCCTTTGACGTGCTGTGCCTGTCGATCGACCTTTCGGGCTCGCCTGTCGCTGTTCCGTGGATGATAAAGGAGAGCGGGATACCGCTGCATGCAGAAGACCGCGGCGAAGATGACAGCTTTGTCATCCTGGGCGGCTCGGCGCTCGTCAATCCTGAACCTTTCAGTCCCTTCTGCGATATACAGTTCCTGGGAGAAGGCGAGGAGATACTTCCTCAGCTGCTGTCCATGATGGAGGAAGGCAGAAGGAAGGGGCTTTCGCGTGAAGAGATACTTCTGCGCGCGGCTCAGAGCTGGGACTGCATTTATGTACCTGAGTTTTACGAGGAACGTTACGACGGGGACGGACACTTTGACGGAACATTCCCTCTGAGAGACGATGTGCCGAAGAGGATACGTTTCAGCCGTGTGCGCGATCTTGATAAGGTATTTATGATCACAAAACCTTTCGTCAACTTCGGCACGAGTGTCGTCTACAACGAGCACTACGAGATATCCAGAGGCTGTGAGGGGAAGTGCGCCTTCTGCATGGGAGGCTTTTCCTCGCTGCCGTACCGGATCAGGAGCGCGGAGCTTGTGAAGCAGACTCTCGATACCATAATACGGGAGACCGGAAATACTTCTGTGACGCCGGTGTCCTTCAACACTGTCTCCCATCCGGATATCAACAGGATAATCTCCGACCTGACCGGAGAGTTCGGAGACAAGGTCAGGCTGATATCCATGAGGATGGACGGCTTTCATGACAATCCGGAGCTCTGCTGCTTTATCTCCATGCAGACGAAGGGAAGGATGGCCTTCGGAGTCGAGGGCGCGTCACAGAGACTCAGGGATCTCGTTTCAAAGAACCTGACAGAGGAACGGATACTGGACACGATGCGTGAGGTATGCCGCAGCGGCTATTACGTTATCAAATTCATGATGATCTGCAATCTCCCTACGGAGAGCGAAGAGGATCTCGATGAGCTCTATGAGCTTGCTGTGAAAATACGCAGGATATTCGAAGAGGAGACTCCACCGGGCGGCCGGATGCCGCGTCTTCTGTTCTCGTGGAATCCTCTCAAGGTCTCGCCTCACACGCCCCTTCAGTGGACCGGTGTCAGGCAGGGAAAGATATCTGCGTTTGATGACTTCGCCGAAAAGGTAAAGGGTCTGGGCTTCAACTCTGTAGTCCATGAGAATACCGCAGATGAATGGCTGACGAATCTCTTTCTGAGAGGAGACAGGCGCCTGGCGGCTCTTCTTGAGTACATGGCGGAGAGAGGAGAGGTGAGACATCAGGAGACGTACTCTGATGAGGCCTACGACCGGGCTGTAAGGTTCCTGCATGACAATCAGCTGCCTCCGGTAGATGAATGGTTCAGAGAATACGGTCTGGATGAGCCTCTTCCGTGGGACATAGTCGAAAGCCCTGCATCAAAGGAATATCTGAAAAAGCGCTGCAAGGCGATGCATCAGAGAAAGCCTGTTTCCGATCCTGTATGCACAGAGAGCTGCAGCGGCTGCGGAGCATGCGACAGCTATCAGCGCGAGCAGCTCAGAAGCATGCCGGCAAGGAGAGAAAAAGACAGAAAGATAGATCTTCATCATCCGGTAAGAAGAGAAAAGCCTGTCCATGTGCAGCATGTGCAGATGAGGTTCACTTACGACCGTATGCATTCCGTAGTGGTCCCGTCATACTGGGACTGCGAGATCAGGCGCGCGCTGTTCAAAGCGGGAGTCAGCTTCGACCCTGACAGTGTGGAATGCTTTGGAAGCAGAGATTACGCGAAACAGATAGCATCGGGCTTCAATGTTACGAGCATCAGCCTTTGCAGCAGATATGATCTGTCGCAGCTGAAGGAGCTCATAGAAGAGCATGCCGTAAACTTCCGTGTGGATTCCATAGATGAGACCGACAGACCGCTCAGACCGACCTCCGTGACATACCGCATAAGGCTGCCTGAGGGGACGGATCCGGTGCTTTTCGCTGAAAAACTAAAGAAAAAGCAATCTGAAAAAGAATGGCTATGCAAGGGGGAAAACATGTTCTCGCACATGCAGGACCTGAAGAGATCTGTAAAGGATGTTTTCGTGCAGGATAATGAGCTTGTGATCGTGCTTTTTTCAGGTATGGCCGATCCGATGAAGGTATACAGATATCTGCTGGATCTTCCGCGCGACAAGGTGATCCGGCGCTTCCCTGTGCGCACCGGATTCACCTTC
>CACYHM010000215.1 GCA_902774195.1 uncultured Eubacteriales bacterium | reverse complement strand
AGGCTCCGCATGCCATTTTTTAATTGTATTACAAATGAAGGCTCAGACCGTTTTTTATAGAGGTTTAGTGGTTAGGGCGAGTGGGTTGTGCTTTCCCATTTGCAGTTTATTAGGTATTGCAAACAAGGTATAATATATATGGACTAATTTGAAAGAACAGGAATGCTAATGTTGAGGTAAAGAAGATATAAACAATGATTTCAATAGGTAAGCCCTATATAACTGAAAAGGGTGATAGGACAGAGCTCCATGCCCCTGTCACGATCTCGGATGACACTGCACAGCGCTTTATTGAAGTGACGTCCGGGCTGCCTAATGTCTCTTGGCTCACGACTTGTGATTATCCGCCTGCATCCTGGAGCGAAGAGGGGAGTTCGATGTGGTTCGCGGTGCCTGCGGACTACGGGAAGTATATGTGTTGTGAGAGGAGCGATGCATTTGTTATTGCCTTCTTTTGGTATGCCATGGTCACGGGATCGGATATCAGTTTCGAAGCGCCCATCTCAAAAAAACTATATGATGGACTTACGCAAAAACTGATACCGGCTCTTTCCGGAGACGGGTACGGAGAGATAAGACTGGACGGGTCAACAAGTGACGAGCCCGTCTGGAATGAAAACGGAGTAGTTTGCGGAATGTCCTGCGGAGCGGATGCCATGTATGCCCTTCACATCTACGGAGGAAGCGATGCGCCGGAGGATCTGAGGATCACTCATTCGTCGTATTATCACGCAGACTATCTTTTTCCGTATCTGAATCCGCCTTATGATGTTGATAAGATCATAGAGAAGAGCGAGCAGCTGTACAGCAGGCACACGGCAGAGAAAGCCCGCGTCATCGCAGGTCATCACGGACTGCCTTTAGTAGAAGTATGGACGAATTTTGACAGGGATTATTACCGTGGCGGATTGATTTATACCGGAATGTACAGATTCCTTTGCTGCACTCTTGCGCTTGAGCATCTGTTTTCTGCGTATATCATAGCTTCATCGGGGAACGGGCATAATGTGCAAAAGACATCGCTTTTCGTTCCGACACAGCACTATGAGGATCTCCTGTGTGAAAGCTGCGGAACGGAGAGCCTTCGCTATATCATCAGCGATCATGCCTTAAGGGTAGACAAACTGCGGAAGATAGCGGACGATCCGGATTTTCGCAAATATGTTTCTGTCTGCAGCAATGATACAGAGGATGGTAAAAACTGCGGGGAGTGCTTCGGTTGTTGGAAGACAATGATTCCGCTCGATCTTCTCGGAAAGCTGGATAACTTCGGAGAGCGATTCGACCTTGACAGATACAATAAAGAACGAAGTTCAGTATTCGAAAAAATGATACGTTTTTCATTCAGACCGGAGGCTGACGCTGCCAGAGAGGTAGTAAGACAGATCCTTGATCTTGCTGACGAAACAGACTCTGATGCAGCAAGCATGTTCATAGGCGTGTGGGATAGCATCAAAAACAATGGATGAACTTGATAATTTAAAACGATACAGACGCGACGGCGGGCTTACTTTGCGTAAGCTCGCTGAATACATACCGGCGATGATAATGACCAATCTGTCGGTATTGTTATTGGTGTCTGTGGACGGGCTTGTAGTAGGGAATTACTGCGGATCGGATGCGCTGTCCTCGGTGAACATTTTTTATCCGGTCTCTTTGATGACCGGTACTCTTTCCGTTCTTGCCGCAAGCGGCATAGCAACGAGCATCTCTACTGCTATGGGAATGAATGATCCCGGTAAGATCAACAGGGTCAGAGGGGTCTCGCTTAGGATAATGATCGTTCTGGCGGCAGCAGTCGGGGTACTTCAGGTACCTGTCGTCTGGCTCATGATCAGATCATACGGGCTGAGCGATGAGATGTATGTGCTTACATGGCAGTATGCCATAGGGCTCATGGTATGCGCGCCGCTTTCACTCATATCCAATGTAGGCACCTATCAGCTGCAGATATCAGGAAGAATGAAGGTGTTGATGTGGCTGTCCGTGATGGAGGGCCTTTCCAATCTTGCCTTTGATCTTGTATTTGTCGGCGCGCTGCATATGGGAGTGGCCGGTGCCCTGTGCGAATCTGCTTAGATGCAGCGCCACCGTATTTTATCTGAACCGCTATACGGATATGTACAGGAGTAGCGGATACAGGCTGAAGGCGGCAGACATTAAAGAGGTGCTCGGATGCGGCGGCCCTGATACCACCTATTCGCTCGTGCTTGCATTCCAGAGTTACTTTTTTATGCAGATCATCCTGAACGCTTTCGGCCCGGATGGAGGGGCTATAAAGGGCGTGTGCGCTTTCTGTTTCAGTATCGCAAATGTGCTGATATCTGGAGTGGTAGAAGGCACGAGACCTGTCGTTGGTCTGCTTTCGGGGGCTGATGATAAAAAAGGACTCAGCATAGTGATGAAACAGGGCCTTGTCCTGAATGCCATGACTGCGTTGATGGCTACTCTCGTAGTTTGGTTCTTTCCGGGGATCTTTTTCGCGCTTCATGGCATCAGGGAGATCCCCGATGCAGGCATTATGTCTCTGCGGCTGTTTTCCTTATATTTCGTTTTCAGAGGATTTGATTATATGATGCGCATGTATCTGAGCAACCGCAAGGACTCCGGATATGCCGTAGCACTGACCCTGGTGGGGAACGGGACCCTTCCTGTTTTCGCATTCATCATCTCTCGCATGGCAGCGCCGCCACTGATCTTCCTTTCCTATCTTCTGACCGAATTGCTGGTGTTTGCGCTTTCAATGCGCAGATACAGATGGTGGCTTGCAAAAGACAGAAAAGAACAATTGGATAACGAAGAAGAGATCGTTCTGTATATGACGATAAGACCGGAAGATGCTGTGGAGGCATCCAGGTCACTGAGAGCTTTTGCGGATGAGAACGGCACAGATAAAAGAGTCGCCTATCGAATCGCACTTTGCATGGAGGAAATGGCCGCATATGCAAAAGAGGTGAATAAAAGCTTCTTCCCGATCAAAAACAAGCCGGTCAACATTGAGGTGATGGTCAAATTCATTGGAAAGCACGACGCTATATTCACTGTTCTTGATGACGGAGAATGCATAGCCCTCAACAAAGACGAAGAGCAGCAGAAGCTGATCACGAGCAATTACGGCATCATCAAGAAGGTTGCGAAAAGCGTCGATTATCAGTATATACTTAATTTGAATTACACTAAGATAACGATTTGACATAGGACCAGCTGGATACTGGAAGATTATTACCTACGCCGCACATGGAAAAAGACCCACCGTCAGGACGTGCTGATACAACAGTTCGGAGAGGAGACAGGCATTTGGATATGAGACCGTTATTATCTGTGATCATTCCCGCATATAACTGCAAAGACCTGCTGGATGATTCCGCTGGCTCTGTGCTGAGCCAGCTCCCGGACAACTGTGAACTGATCATCGTCGATGACGGATCTTCCGACGGGACTGCTGAGAAGCTGAAGGAGCTCGAAGGCAGGCAGGAGAATCTGTTCATTTGTTATGAGGAGCACCGGGGCGCTTCCGGAGCAAGAAACAAGGGCCTGGACATGGCGAGGGGCGAGTACGTCGCTTTCATGGACTGCGACGACTGTTACTGCGAAGGTTTTTTGAGTAAAAGCCTTCCTTTGACCGAAAGCGGTTCCGATTTGTATATTTTCGGGATCGAACGCGTGCCGCTCAGGGGCAATAATGAGTACTGGACCGTGAAAGACGGTGTGTACGAGACGGCGGGCGCTTTCGCGGACCGGTATATCAGGATGCGCCAGCTCCTGGTCTATTCGAACTGCAATAAATTCTACAAAAGAGAAGTGATAGAGCGGGAACATCTGCGTTTTAAGGAGAACGTTGATTTCGGCGAAGACAGACTGTTCAACTACGCCTTCCTCACGGCATGCGGCAGACGCGAAAGCAGCGGCCCCTGTGTCACCACGTCTTCGATGATCATGCTCCGTTACATACAGAGGAATGAGAAGTCGATGTCTTCATGTCATAAACCGGGATATTTCGACTGCGTCATGCGCCTGCATCAGGATAAAATGGATTGCTTCCTCACTTTATCTGAGGATGTGACGGAAGAAGAAAAACTGGATTTTGAGGCCTATGATTTCTCGCGTGAGGTGGAGATGACCATCGAGAGATTCGCTGATCATCCGGAAGAAAAGGATGAGAACCTGCCTCTGATCAACCGTATGATCTTCGGTGGACCATACGATATGGACGCGCGTGTCGACGTGCTGGTCATTCTGGGCAGCCGGAACTGCGGCTACAAAGTCGAGCGCGCTTTGCAGATCGGCAGAGGCAATCCCGAAATGAAATACATCGTCAGCGGCGGTAATCCCCATAAGGACGGCCTGCACACAGAAGCCGAATACATGGCGGAGTATCTGCGCGTACATGGGATATCCGATAAGCAGATCTACCTCGAAAACAGAGCTAAATATACGAAGCAGAATCTGCTGTTCTCGTATGGCATCATACACGAACTTGAGGTCGAAGCAGATGCGGACAGCATGGAATCCGCGCCACTCAGGATCGGCATCATAACCGGCGGGTTCCACATCCGAAGGACAAAGCTTTATGCGGATGAAATCGATGCCTTTGCGGGAGAAGAGGTTGTGTATTTCCCGGCATACGGGCCGACGACTCACATAGATACTTGGTTCAATGATCCTGTCGGGCGCGGGGTAGTGCTGCAGGAACTCAGAAAGTACCTGATAGCAGAAAAAACAAGCAGGAGAGTACAAGATAACTGCAAGATTATCAGATAAGTTATCAGAAAATGCTATCTGAACAACATGTAAATCCAGCTTCTGAATAGTCAAGTAGCTACGCTCCGCCAAAAATGACCGGGCTTTCGACAATCTCGGCCGTTTTTAATATATGCGACCTGATGATTTTGTCAGCAAGTGCATAGAAACTTAATCAGAGAAAAGATAGAATCATTACGTGAGATGATAAAAAGAGAAGAAGTTGATGAGATCTAAACACATTGATTCGCTGACTTTCTTAACGCAGAGTTCTGTGGCCATCTGATCGATCATGAACCTACAAAAGAGGCTCTTGTATTTGAGCGGCTAGGGGATGACATGTATTGGCCGGCATCTAATGTGCGGGACTGGAGTGACTATGAGTATTAAGATGATAATAATGTGTTTGGTGTTGATCCGAATAGAATGACCGGCATATTATTATCCGCAACAGGGAGATTGAATACACTCTTGATATCCTCAAGTGCCT
>CACYHM010000214.1 GCA_902774195.1 uncultured Eubacteriales bacterium | reverse complement strand
GGCATCTCTCATATCCCTGGTCTTTGCAAGATCAAGCACCCCCGTTTTTTCGAAGGTGAAGCCGGTGCGCACAGGGAAACGGCGGATGACCTTATCGCGCGGCAGGTCAAACAGATACCTGTATACCGCCATCGGATCGGCAGCGCCGGAAACAAGCACGAGCACCAGATCATCGCCCTGCACGCATGCATCCTTTACGGAACTTCTCAGATTCTGCATGCCTGAATACTCGGTCACGCCTTTGCACATCCATTCGTTTCCGGCAAGATCCTTCTTTAACTCTTCAGCGAAAGCCTCAGGGTCCGTTCCCTCCGGCATCCTTATACGGTATGTCACGGAAGTGATCCTGAGAGGTCTGTCGGTCTCAGTTACGGAATCCACCCGGAAATTGACGGCATGTTCTTCGATGAGTTTCTTCAGCTGCAGGACGTCATATCTGCTGCAGAGACTTATGTTCGTGACATTGAAGCCCTCGGATATCTGTTTCCCGTGATCTTTGCTGCCAAAGCATTCCACGCTGTCCGGGTCGAACGATACCCCCGCCTTGAACAGCGCGCGTCTGATCTCGCAGTCCCAGTATGACGGGATCACGACAGAATGCATGCGGTCATAGGAGAATCTCATCTGTACATGCTGTACATGTTCAGGCTTCTCTTTTCTTACCGGGTGATGCAGGTCTATCCTTCTGTCCCTGATCCTCCTTTCAGGCATGCTCATGAGCTTCTCCCGCTGGCGGCTGTCGCACGCTCCGCATCCGCTGCAGCTCTCTGTGCATATCGGCTCGGAAGCCGGCTTTTTCTGCATCATCGCAGCATATCGTCTTTTGAGGTATTCCTTTGACGCCGGACCTTCGACAATATCCCACGGGAGAGCCTCATCCATGCCGTATTCCCTGAACCATTCCTCGACCGGCGGCAGGTGCATGTCATCCAGAAACTTTACCGCCCTGTCGTAGACCTCATCAGAGTACGGTTCTCTGTGTCTGAGATCTCCCCTGCCTGCCATGTATTCCAGAAGCGCAGACAGACGCCCGTCTCCTCTCAGGATGAGATTTGTCATCCGGTCATCAGCTGTATTTTCATGCACTACGGAGGTGAATCCAAGTTCGCGGACCTTCCCGGCGAAGTCATCGAACATCGCCTTCTTTTCCTGCCTGACACCGGCCCACTGAAGCGGCGTGAAAGGCGATACCTTGAGCGAGTTCCAGGAGAACAGTATCCTTGGCAGCCGGCCTCCGGGCGGAGTCTCTTCTTCGAATATCCTGCGGATCTTTACCGCAAGCCCGTAGAGCTCATCGAGATCCTCTTTGCATTCCGAAGGAAGGTTGCATATCATCATGAATTTTATCAGTGAATAGCCGCTGCGGCACACCTCGCGCATCGCGCCGAGTATCTGCTCCTCCGTGAGGTTCTTGGATACGAGATCCCTCAGCCTCTGTGATGCGCCTTCCACGCCGAATGCTATCCTGCCCTTCCTCTGCATTTCCGAAGGAAGGTTGCATATCATCATGAATTTTATCAGTGAATAGCCGCTGCGGCACACCTCGCGCATAGCGCCGAGTATCTGCTCCTCCGTAAGGTTCTTGGATACGAGATCCCTCAGCCTCTGTGATGCGCCTTCTACGCCGAAGGCTATCCTGCCCTTCCTCTGCATCGAAATGAAGCAGCAGAGCTCAGGATTGTCCAGAAATCCGTCCATCCTCATCGAGATCAGACTGACCTTCTCTCCGACCGCATCTGTGAGGTCTTTTACTATCCTGTTGATCTCCGGATGCGAGACGGAATTGAACGAGACCGGCGTCACCGCAGTGTTTCCGGTCTCATGTATGATCGTATCCATCGTCTGTTTTACCAGTTCAGCGCTCCTGCTGCGGTAAGGCAGCGAAGTAAAGCCTCCCATGCAGAAAGCGCACTTTCCCTCGCAGCCTCTGGATATCTCATAATGGTCGTTGTATATATGATACACGCTGAAGTTGAGATAAGGCTTTGTGATGACAAAGACCTCATCAAGGTCGTGCACACGGCTGAAGTGTATACGCTCCGGCACATCGTCTCTCAGCGGGAAGGTCCCCGCAAAACGGCCGCGGTCGTCGTAACGTTCCTCGTAGAACCCCGGCACATAAAGGCAGTCCCATTTCTTAGCTGCGGCGAGAAGAATCTCTTCACGCGAAAGTCCCTGCCTCCTGCCTTTTTCCATCATGGAAAGAAGCTGCGGAAGTATCTCTTCGCCTTCTCCCATGAAGAGTATGTCGCAGAAAGGCGCATAAGGTCCGGGATTCACAAGAGCGGAGCCGCCCAGGATGACAAAGCTGTCATCCCCGCCGCGGTCTTTTGAATAAAGAGGTATCCCGCTTTTCATTATGATCCACGGAACAGCGGCATATGAGCCCGAAAGATCGATCGACAGGCACATCACGTCAAAAGCCTCAAGAGGCATGCCGCTCTCTGCAGCGAACGGACGTATCCCGTCTTTTTCCATGAGTTCCTTATCAAATCCGGTAGGCGGACAGAAGGATCTTTCGATCGCCCATTCAGGAAAGTATTCATGCAGCTGCTGATAGAACAGCGCAACGGCTGGTGCAGACAGGCTGAAGTACGAAGACACCAGGTTCGCTATCACTACACGCCATGTCTTATCGATGCGTCCTTCTCTGACCGCGCTGTCCCAGTCGAAATGGAAGGTGTTCATCTCGTCGCCGAGATAAAGCCCCGCAAATTCGAGGTCAAAGATATTGTCCTCAAGCCACTTCCGGTTGATATCCCTCTCCTCTATTCGTTTGGTCCACTTGATATCTGCGGTCTTCATATGCAGTTATTGCAGTTATCTGGCTTCTTTCCTTCTGCGGAACGCGGAATGTTCGAATTCTCTCGGTATCTCCGCGATCCTGTCAGGGTGGTGATAATAATATACTAAAGTTTTGTATCCAAGCTCTGAGAGTTTTTCATAAGGAATGGACTCCTTGCGCTTCTTCATCGACCCGTAGAGTATGTACCTGAGGCTGTCCTGGATATAATGGTCGAGCTCCTCAAGGCTCCTTGTGTCCGTTATGACAGGAAAGGCCCATTTTGCCCACGCGAGCAGCGTGCCGCGTCCGTCGACCCCGAAGAAAAAGCGGTTGAACCTTATGATGAAATCGCGCGCAGCTTCATCTGCTGTCATCAGTCCCCTGTTGCGGTTCAGGAGGCCCTTGTTCGCATATCTGCGGATCTTGCGTTTCAGTTTTTTCATGGAATGTTCCGAGATGGAGATGCTGCCGTTGGCAAGCTCCATCCCGAGAAGGTCGAATGCCTCCCCAGGCATGAGTATCCCGGTCTTTTCCTTGTTCGTCGTGAGTCTGAGACGGTCAAGGATCTCGTAGAATTTCTTCTCAAACTCCTTTATCTCATCGTATGAATAAGCGCATATCAGGATATCATCAGAGTATCTGGAGTAGAAAGCTGCGCGGGACTCATAATAGTCATCCATCTCATGAAGGTACAGATTCATGAGGAAATTGCCTATAGGAATGCCTCCCATGCCGCCCGGGCAGTGATCTATCACATCTCCGTTACGGTCGATGACCTTGCCTCTGGTCAGGAACCATTCAAGGAAATGGAAGAACGCCGGATCATCCGGCATGTATATCTCTTCGATCATCGGGACCACTAATTCCGGAACGATAGACCCGACATAATTGGAAACATCCGTCTTGAGGACGTACATATTCCCCATGTCTTTTTTTCTCACCTCGTTCAGAAGATCGGTGCCGGTCCTGTCTGATCTGAACGAAAACAGGCGGTCGGAGTAATGCTCTTCGACGCCGCTCATTGAATGAACGATGAGTTTCATGAGAAATCCCTGCTCACCCTTCATAAGGTATACAGCCCTCTTTTTATTCTGAAAATTCTTCGGCACAAGGCGGTACTGCGGATAGTCCAGAAAGTAGTCTCCTCTCTCCAGTCTGTCAAGATCGTTCACGCATCTGTCGCTCAGAATGTAATCTTCCATCTCAGCGAGCATGGTGGCGCCATACCGTTTGCGCCTTACTCTTGAGTTTATGAAATCTTCTCTGGTCTCAATTTTTTTTGCGTTTTCAAATACACCCATTTTGTTTTCACCCTTGTTATTGTTTTCCTGTAGATTTTATTCAAAAAATAATTATAATTGATATCAAAGGAAGGTACACGTAAAGTGTGTTTCAGAATGATCGGACAAACTGCGCAAACATGCGTCTGAAACCGCAGCAGCCGAAGCCGGTCACGTTGGGAGCAAGCAAAATACCCTTCCTTTTTTTGCGCCATCAGTATACCACACATAACGATAACATATGTTTAAGCATATATTTTTTTTGATATAATAATTTCATGGACAATCTCTCCGAACGCGACAAACAGGCTGAACAGCTGTCCCGGGAAATCATCGGGCTGGCAAGGAACTCGATCCTCGTCAATCTGAGATTCATGGACCGGGCTGTCGGCAATGTACGCATCGTGCCGGACATGAACTACGGTTTTGCCGGCAGCGGATCGCACATACTGTACAGTCCGTGGACTCTGATCCTTACCTACAGGGAGGATCAGAACCTGGTCGCCCGCAACCTTCTCCACTGCGTGCTGCACAATGTTTTCAGGCACAACATCACCTTCGAGGGGATCGACCGCCTCAGATGGGACCTGGC
>CACYHM010000213.1 GCA_902774195.1 uncultured Eubacteriales bacterium | reverse complement strand
CCATGAGGCTCTGAAGAAAGCCGGGAAGAGGACACGTCTTGTATACCGCGGCAGCAGTGAGCTGATCCATTCCTACGCTGCGGTACTGCCGAACCTTCCGGAAAGCATCGATGTCATCGACATGATGACCGTCTGGTTTGAGGAGCAGACCAAAGAGGCAAAGAAAGAAGAGAAGAGGCATAAGGAAGAGCAGAAGGCTCTGGAAAAGATCAATAAGCGCATCGAAAGCGGCGCGATAATCGAGCAGAAGACGTGGCAGTTCATAAAGGAACTCAACTCCTGGAGCGAGGAGAGACTCGACTCCGTGGCCATTGTCGACGGAAGGACTGAATATACGTACAGGAAGATGTTCCGCAGATGGGAGCGCTTCGCGGAGGTGTTCTCTGCTCTCGGAATGACAGGGAAGAACGGATCAAGAGTCCTTGTAAGAGGCACGCCTGCTGTGGAGACCTTGTTTACAGTCTTCGGTCTCAACATGACGGGCGCGTCCGTTTCACTGGGCAAGCAGCTGAGAGCCAACAACGTCGCAAGGCTCAGAGCGATCTGCAAAAATGAAAACATAACAGACCTGATATTTACTGACAACAATCTGGACGAAAGATATCTGAGGCGTGCCGTTAAGGAAAAGGAAGCTCTCGGCATCCGCAACATGATCGTCATGCACATCCCGAGAATGGGAGAATTTGCGTACCCGTGGGAAGAGAGAGAAAGCCTGCGCAGATATAACAGACTCAGAAGCATCGACGGACTTCTTTTCATGGACGATCTCCTGAAAAAATACGAAGCGTATCCGATAAGCATATCCGAGGACATGCGGGATGATGCGATGATCACGCATACATCGGGTACTACAACGGGAGCCGTCAAGGCTGTGCCGGCATCGGACAGAGGCATCAACGAGACATCTGCAAGGCTGCTTGCCGACAGCAGATTCGGATCGCTCAGGGGACGCGCATCGACATTGCTGCTCGTAGAGCTGGCATCCGCATATGCTCTCTACAACGAGCTGCTGCTGCCGCTCGCGTTCGGAGGCAGAGTCGCCATGCTGCCTCCTACCGATGGATGGATGGCGATCAGCATGGATACTCTCAGGGCCATGTCGTATTATCATGTGAATGTCTTCTTCGGCGGACCTTTTATCATAGAGATGCTGATGAAGCTCCCTTACAGGCCTGACCTTTCCGACCTCGAATTCATGTTCCTGGGAGGCTCATACGCGTCCGTCGACGCAAGGAAGAGATATAACAGGTATCTCAGAAGATGCGGTTCGGATGCGCGCGTAAGGATCGGATACGGACTCACGGAGGCAGGCGGGGCGTGTATGCTCGCATCTCCTGACAGGGAGGATGATGCCATCGGCCGGCCGTTCAGGGGAATAAAGGTAAGACTGTACGACGAGGACAAAGACGAGTTCCTGGATCCTGCGGAAGGACCTGCAGAAGGGATCATGTACCTCAGCTCTCCTTCGGTAAGCTGCGGACGCATAGATGACAATGTCTATTTTGAACTCACGGAGATAGACGGCGAGAAATATCTGAACACTTACGACCTTGTAAGGACAGACGAAGACGGCGTGTTCTTCTACTGCGGCAGGATGAACAAATTCTTTGTCAACAACAGCAATGTGCGCTTTGATGCGGGCCTTGTGGAGAGCGCTGTCGCTGCGCAGCCGGATATCGAAAGCTGCGGTCTGGTACCGGGATACGACAAGATGCTGCGCGATACTGTGCCGGTGCTCTATGTAAAGCCTGTAAAGCCTGCCGGAGAGGCAAAGGACGCAGTAAAGAATGCTCTCACAGGAGCGTTCATCACCGGAGGCGCAATAAAGGATACGAATCTGCCGTCCGAGTGCATCATAACTGACACGATACCATACAACGCCATGGGCAAGGTGGATATCCACCAGATAACGACGGGTAATATCGAAGGGTACAGATACAGAGTGATCCCGCTGAGAAGGGACGGCAAACTGTACGACATAAGGCTTGACCGCTATACAGCTCTGGGAGAAAGAGGACTCCCTGAGGAACTTGAAAATGCAAGATAGGTCACGGTGGACCGGACGGGCCGGTTACGGCCTGGGGATCACGGGGATATCGCTTTTAGTGATACTGATCGGCTCTTTCCTGACGATGTACCTGACGAATGTGGCTTTCCTCGATGTGGCGGTCATATCTCTGATCATGGCGGTATCGAGGGTCTTCGACGGGATCTCGGATCTCATCATAGGAAATATAATAGACAATACGGAATCAAGACTCGGAAAGGCCAGGATATGGCTTCTCAGGATGTGCCTTCCTCTGGCGGTCTCGCTGTTCCTGCTCTTCCGCGTCCCCGGCGGGTGGCCTGAACTGGCCAGGTACATATATGTATTCATAATGTACAACCTGGTAAACACCGTTATCCGCACATTCCTGCAGATCTCACATTACTCGCTGGTGCCTCTGATCACCGATGACCCGATGGAGCAGGGCCTGCTCGGCAACATCCAGTCCATAATGATGAACCTGGGCATGATGAGCGGAAGCGTGATCGTTGTAAGACTGCTCGGGCTCTTCACAGACGAACCGGGCAATCAGAATACGCAAAGGGCATATTCCGGAGCTGTGCTCGTGGTCGGGCTGATGATCGCTTCTCTGATAGTGATCATGGCCGCATGTACGCGTGAACGCGTATCATCCGGTTCATCCCCGGAGAAGAGAGAACAGACCGGGATAAGGGAAAAACTCGCGGGATTCAGACAGGTGCTGCTGGACAGGGACTGGCTGATCATGGTGCTGTGCAGTTTTCTCTGCTCGGTCATATTGCAGACGAGGGTGACGAGCGCTACATACTACGCTCTGTATTTAATGGGAGACATGGGCAAGGTGGCGTGGCTGAATACCTGCAATATGGGAGCTTCGATGACGGCGCAGTTTTTCACACCGTTTCTCATGAAGAGATACGGACTGAAAAACGTATATACCGCCGGCATATTCCTGGCCGCAGCAGGTCTGATCGGCTTCGGGCTTACAGCGGGGCATGTACCTGCGATGGCCGCGTTCCAGATGATAGAAGGAGTCGGCAGCGGCTTTTACCACGCGATGGTACCGGGGATATTCGCGATGCTCATCACCGACATAGCAGGAAGGACAGGCAAGCTGCAGGCCGGCATCGGAAATGCAGGGCTGTCTGC
>CACYHM010000212.1 GCA_902774195.1 uncultured Eubacteriales bacterium | reverse complement strand
TAAAATGCAAGTGGAGGCGCTCAGTGTATATTGCGCTTGCGCTTTTCGACCTCGGCGTCGTCGGGAAAGTGCATGGTGTGTCCGCCGCTTCCTGACTGACCATCGCCGGGCTGATCCTCATCATCGTCTTCGACCACTTCGTAGTTCGCGCCTTTTCTCATGTTTTCCTTCATCTTTTCGAAGACATGCGAATAACGCTCCCTGACAGGACGCATATCGATCTGTTCGTCGCTGTTGGCGTATCTGACAAGGGCGTAGATCACTATTCCCGCTATGACGATAAGTCCGAGTATTATGAGCGGCATATATACCTCGCATTTCAGCAGCCCGGGAGCTGCTTTTTTGATGACATCATTCTATACTCAGGCGGTTGAGAGGTCAACAATCCGAGGCCTGAATGTTGAAGTTTGACACGATTGAACATATAATTTTTTTATGAACAGTAAAACGAAAGTGTTCAGGATACTGACCCTGGCGCTGTGGGTCATGGCTTTTGCGTCGTCGTTCATGCCGCGGCATGAGGCTTTTTATCATGCTTTCGCCGCTCTGACAGCTTTCAGCGCCTCGATGCTCATATACAGCTCGAGGGATACACAGGGGCATTACCGCAATATAGCGCAGGCATACATGACCGGATCAGCCGTCTGGGGTCTGGAGGAGCTCCTGAGGACTCTGGATATACTGACGGGAGGGAATGAACTCCTGATCTCGATAGCAGACAACATATCGTATATCCCTCTGATATTCTTCTCGGGCGGACTGCTGCTCATGGCCCAGAGCGAATACAACAGGCTCCATTTCGAAAGACTGACTCTGCATACATTCGCGATCTCTTTCTTTTCTTTCATGATCGTGCAGAAACTCGTTCTCTTCCATTACGGAGGCATCAGGGTCTCGGGCATCAGCATGCTGGGATACATGATCTATTTCTTCATCGCGGTATTCACCATCACGCTCATTATATCGATCTTCAAGCAGACGGATT
Organism: uncultured Eubacteriales bacterium; assembly: GCA_902774195.1. The sequence continues at coordinate 2,195 of CACYHM010000212.1, read as the reverse complement.
TCAGAGGGCATACATTCGGGACCAATTGCTCCGGCATCATGCTGACGCTGTACTGCCTGCTGGAGCTCGACAGGCTGTACCGCACGATGTCGAACGGAGACAGCAGATGGCTGTTCTTTGAGCCTGTGGGACTTCTCGGACTTGTGGTCTACTCGTGGGCGCAGAGCGATCCGTCTCTCATAAACAGGCAGATCGAGCCTGCCGAACTGAAGCCCGATGAACAGGTGAAGAGCCTGTATATCTGGGGCAATTCAGCAGGTTTCCTCACAATAGGCGTTCTGCTTTACGCAGCCCGCTTCTTCGATACCAGAGACCTGTACCTGCTGATCATAGCGGTCCTGTCGTATTCCATGCTGTTCAAATCTCTGCAGGCGAGGGTATATAACGAGCTGCGCATCGAGCAGCAGAAGAAAGAGAACATACGGCTCGAAGAGATGGTCGAAGAGAAGACCCGGGAGCTTCGAAAAGCCTACGAGGAGCTTCAGATGATATCCTCGACCGATGCTCTTACCGGTCTGTACAACAGACGCTACGGCAAAGAGCTGATCCACAGACTTGCGGATGAGAAAAAGACATTCGCTTTCATGCTGATGGACCTCGATCATTTCAAACAGGTCAATGACACATACGGACATGATGTCGGCGATCAGGTCCTGATCGAAGTCGGCAGAAGACTGAACAGCCTGGAGCCCGGATCTGTGACCGCTGTCAGGATCGGCGGAGATGAATTCGTACTGATACTCGAAGCGCAGGAGGGAACTGACATCCGTGCTGCGGCAGGGAGGATAGCCGAAGAGCTTTGTGCGCTCATGGATGAGCCTGTAAAGACTGACGAGGCCGACATCGTCCCGACCGCCTGCACAGGGATCGGCATATGGCCGGATGATGCCGCAGACATCGACTCGCTGTATCAGATCACTGACGAAGCCATGTACGGCATAAAGCATAATTCAAATAAGAGCAGCTACAGCTTCATCAATGGAAGCCAAGGGGAGCAGCAGTGAGGCGGCTGTATCCGTAAAACCGCATATTGCTTGGAAAATAAGCCAAAACAAGGCTTATTTTATTTGCTTTTGGCCGTGCAATAGATACTGCTGTTGTGGTAAAATTCATTAGTTATGTGATTTGATGGTTTATTATGTCGTTCTATGCGCACAGACATCAGAATACTGCTGGTCTGCGAGCACGGATCGACATGTAAACAGGAACAAAAATTATACTTCAGGAGAAAGAAAAAACATGTTTCAGAATCTATCAGACAAGCCTGTAGCCGAGCGACAGGCCGAACAGGTAACAAAGTGGAATGAGATGGATCTGCTCAGCCTCTGCGTAAAGGCAAGAGAGGGAGCGCCTTCGTTCGTTTTCTATGAAGGGCCTCCGACTGCAAACGGCAAGCCGGGCATCCACCATATGATGGCGAGGACACTCAAGGACTCGGTAAACAGATACAAGACCATGAAGGGTTTCCAGGTGAAGCGCAAGGGCGGCTGGGATACTCACGGACTTCCTGTAGAGATCGAGGTCGAAAAGCAGCTGGGCTTCTCCGGAAAGCAGAATATCGAGAAATACGGAATAAAGGAATTCAACGAAAAGTGCCGCGAGTCCGTATTCAAGTACACGCAGATGTGGACTGACATGTCGGAGAAGATGGCTTATCTTGCCGACATGGAGGATCCGTACATCACGTTCAAGAACGACTATATCGAGACCGGCTGGTGGATCATAAAGTCGGCCTTTGACAGGGGACTCGTATACGAGGGATACAAGATCCTGCCGTACTGCCCGCGCTGCGGGACAGGCCTTGCTTCGCACGAGGTCGCACAGGGCTACAAGGACATAAAGGTCAACACCCTGACGTGCAAGTTCAGACGCACGGGCGTCGATCACGACAATGAATACTTCCTCGCATGGACGACCACGCCGTGGACTCTTGCTTCGAACGTCGCTCTGACCGTCGGGCCTGATGTGGACTACGTCAAGTGCCTCATGAAGTCCGGCGAAAACGAGGGGAATCTCCTCTGGGCCGCCGAAGCTCTTGCCGGCAAGGTGTTCGGAGACGATGAATACGAGGTGGTAGAAAGAGTAAAGGGCTCCGACATGGAGTTCTGGACATATGAGCAGATCGAGCCGTTCTGCGTGCCTGAAAAGGGAAAGAAGGCATTCATCGTGACCTGCATGGATTACGTAAGCACGGA
>CACYHM010000211.1 GCA_902774195.1 uncultured Eubacteriales bacterium | reverse complement strand
TTACGACCTGTATAAGCCGGCTATCGAGCTCTACAAGGCTGGCCAGGGCAAGACTGCTCAGGCAGGACAGATCATCGCTGACATGGGCATCACTGCCGACCCGAGAGCACAGGGCGTCATCGCCATTCTCGCACTTGCTATCAATGTCGTGGTAATGGCATTCATCATCCAGCGCTCCATAAAGATGGGCAGGAACCCATACAGCAACTGCGTCTGGGAAGGCACAAAGGACTTCGAGGAAGCAATGGCAAGAGCCGACGTCGCATAGTCACATGCCGTGCGCTGACATAGTACGCATTACATAATGTCAAATGAAAAGAGGCTGCCGCACTGAATGAAAACAGTGTGGCAGCCTCTTGAATTATCCACCGGTATTACACAAATGACAGGGGCGGCGAAAGGCTGTTTTCCGGATGCTCTTTACTCACCGGCAGCAACATCGTTCAGATAGTTTTCATATGCCTTTGCGATGGGTATATCCTTGGCTGCACGCACAGCGAGGAAGGTGAGCATCAACGCCATGCCTCCCATCACGAGACCTGCGACGAAGATCACTCCGCTGAAGCCATCGAGCATCGAGACCGCCAGTATGACCACGGCGCCTCCCCAGCATGCGAGGGCGATGATGCCGTATGCGATCATCTGTGAGCGGACGTTCTTGAGGGTAGGGCATACCAGCTGACGGAGATTGAGTATGTCCTCGGGATAGTCGTCGGGAATGTCGAAATCCGGGTCATCTATAGCCGCGCGTATCTGAACGGCCTTTTCTTCGATCAGCTTAGCGTCCGATTCGTAATATTTGGCGGCCGCCATGAAACCAAGCGACCAGAGACCTACGAAGAGTGATCCGGAAAAAGATTTGCCGAGCACTATGCCGAACACGCACATGACGATACAGGCAATGACACAGCCGACATATACCTTCGAGACTTTAGCCTCCATATCACCGTATTTTCTGACCTGATCCAGAACGAATTCCTCGAATCTGTGATCTCTTGCTTCTCTTTCTCTGCTGTCCACTTTGCTGCCTCCGTATATCTGAACCTGCTTCACATATAACCGTTTCAACTATAATTGTCCACATATCACACAAAAAAACAAGAAAGAAAAGCGCGCCGCCGGATGAGGCAGCGCGCCGTGGATAACTTCAGAGCGAAGCCTTATTCTGTAAAGAGGGCCGTGGAGTAATACCTGTCTCCGCTGTCAGGCAGCAGAGCCACGATGGTCTTTCCCTTGTTCTCAGGCTTCTTCGCGTATTCGATGGCCGCGTGGAGGGCGGCGCCGGACGAGATGCCGACTGATATCCCTTCCTTTCTAGCGAGATACTTCGCGGCATTAAATGCATCGTCTCCGTCCGCTTTATACACCTCATCATAAACTGCAGTATCGAGTACGTCCGGGACGAATCCCGCGCCTATGCCCTGGATCTTGTGAGCGCCGGCTCTGCCTTCCGAAAGGACAGGGGAGTCCGCCGGCTCCAGAGCTACTATCTTCACTCCGGGCTTTTTCTCTTTGAGATATGAGCCTGTACCGGTAAGAGTACCGCCGGTGCCGACGCCCGCAATGAAGATATCGACCTCTCCGTCCGTGTCGTTCCAGATCTCAGGACCGGTGGTCGCCTTGTGTACCGCAGGGTTGGCAGGATTGACGAACTGTCCGGGGATGAATCCGCCCGGTATCTCTTTCGCGAGCTCTTCTGCCTTTGCGATCGCGCCCTTCATGCCTTTGGATCCTTCTGTCAGCACGATCTCGGCTCCGTAGGCCTTGAGGATGTTCCTTCTCTCGACGCTCATGGTCTCCGGCATCGTCAGGATAGCTCTGTATCCCTTGGCGGCGGCTATGGCCGCAAGACCTATGCCTGTGTTGCCCGATGTAGGCTCGATTATTACAGAACCCTCCTTAAGGATGCCTTTTTCTTCGGCATCCTCGATCATGGCTTTTGCGATCCTGTCCTTGACGCTGCCGGCAGGATTGAAGTACTCGAGTTTGACGAGGAGCCTTGCCTCGAGCCCGAGATCCTTCTCGATATTGACTGCCTCAACAAGAGGCGTGTTTCCGATAAGTCCCAGTGTTCCTTTATAGATCTTTCCCATACTGTATTACCTCCGTCCTTTGCTCTTTTCTGTATGCTTCAGATGTGATGGCATCATAATAATACTATTTACCCACTGTGTCAATAGGTTAAATCATATTCTTGAAATCTCGATTTACCCTATAGTAAAATAGGTAATAGAACAACGATGCTGCATAATGCGGAGGATAACAATGTTTTCAACAAAGGGACGCTATGCTCTGCGCGTCATGATAGATCTGGCACAGCACGAGGGAGAGGGCAACATACCTCTCAAAAGCATTGCCGATCGCCAGAATATATCTAAAAAATATCTTGAGATCATAGTAAAGGAACTCGTCAGAGGAGGACTGGTGAACGGGGTCAGCGGCAAAGGCGGCGGATACAGCCTCAGCAGAAGTCCCGAGGATTACACTGCAGGAGAGATACTCGAACTCATGGAGGGCACTCTTGCGCCTGTCGCCTGCCTTGAGGCGGACGCAGGGACCTGCCCGCGGGCCGAAGACTGCCTTACTCTGCCGATGTGGAAGGAATACTATCAGATGTCCAGGGACTTCTTTTACAGCAAAAAGCTGAGCGATATGCTCGGGTCCCGCGACCCTGTGTATTACATTTAAGCAGCGATCACAGAACACGAAAGGAGTACCGGATGTTCAGAAAGATGAGAAGGACACCTCAGGCTCTGAGCCTCGAGGAGATGACAGACCTTCTGAAGAAAGAGACGAGAGGGGTGCTGTCAGTCCAGGGAGATGACGGCTATCCTTACGGAGTGCCGATCAACCATTATTATGACGAAGAAACGAACCGCCTGTACTTTCACGGAGCGAACTTCGGACACAGGGTCGACGCCGTTAAGAAGGATCCGAAGGTCTCGTACTGCGTTTTCGGACAGGACTACCAGAAGGAAGGCGACTGGGCCAAATACGTAAAGAGCGTCATCATATTCGGAAAAGCCGTTCTGATCGACGATCAGGACGAGGTGATAAAGTGGAGCAGAGCGCTCTGCGACAAGTTCCCCTGCACACAGGAATACATAGATACAGAGATAGCGAAAGACGCTCCGAGGACGCTCGTGATCGCGGTGGATATCGAGGACATGAACGGCAAGCTCGTTCACGAGGC
>CACYHM010000210.1 GCA_902774195.1 uncultured Eubacteriales bacterium | reverse complement strand
CGCCGGCAGTGCTCACGGTTTTCGCTTTGCTTTCAGCCGCCGCAGGATTCGCGGTATTCGCAGTTTTGATCACAGCCGTGTTTTCCATCCTGATCATCGGTACCGTTCCGCAGCTTGCGATGCATCCTTTGCTAATAAGATACATTCCGGGCCCTCTCAATTCCATAATTCTAAAAGAAGTATAAGATTTGGGGATCTGCGCCGATTATGTTAACATTTGGCTTGCGGGCCGGTCATGGGAAGAATGGATAAAGAAACGGACAAAACAAAAACAGCCCTGGCAGCTGTCATAGCCGCCAATACGATCTGGGGCTTCAGCTTCATGGCTACTTCGCTGGCGCTCAAGCATCTTTCAGTGCCGATGCTTCTTTCAATGCGTTTCACGGGCAGCTTTGTTATCATGCTCGCGGTCATCATCAGCGGCCGGGCTCACGTCAGCATCAAGGGCAAGCCGGTCGGCCTGTTCCTTCTGATGGGTCTTTGCGAGCCCGTGATATACTTCCTGGCCGAGACGTACGGTGTGAAGTACACCACCTCGTCCTTTTCGGGCCTGACCCTTTCTCTCATACCGATCACCACGGCAGTCCTGTCGTCCTTTATTCTCAGAGAACACCTGTCGGCAAAAAAGCTCATGTGGATCGTATGCTCCGTCGCGGGCGTCGCACTTATATCCGTAAACCAGACGGGCACCGGCGTGATACAGGCAAAGGGCGTGTTCTTTCTGCTCATATCCATGCTGGCCGCGTCTTTCTTCTCGATACTGAGCAGACATATATCCGGCAGCTTCACCTCATTCGAGCGCACTTTCATCATGATGCTCATGGGATGCGCCGTATTCACGGGAATGGCTCTCATACAGGAAGGCCCGTCCTACGGCCGCATTTTCGCCGCGGCTCTTTCGCAGCGCGAAGTCGTACTGCCTCTGCTCTTCCTGTCGGCTGTATGCTCGGTCATCGCTTTTTTCTGTCTCAACTACGGAATGACTTATCTTGAAGTCAGCAGGGCAGTGGTCTTCACCAATATAACACCCGTCGTATCGGTCATTGCCGGAACGGCGCTGCTGGGCGAGCCTTTCCCGGCCGTCTGCGTGGCAGGCATGATCCTGATACTGACGGGCCTGTTCATGGTAAACCGTATAAAGGACTGAGCTTTCTATCCTCTTTTTCAGACTTCTTCGTATCCCGGGTGGGTCCCGTTCCTGTATCTTTCGAGCACCTCTTCATAAGGTACCGGCCTGCTGAAGTAATAGCCCTGCAGCTTTGTCACGCCTATGTCCATGAGGAAGTCCGCCTGTTCCTTCGTCTCGACGCCTTCGCATATGGTCTCCGTCCCGAGCTCGATCGCCATCTGCGACATCTCTCTCAGGATTATCCTGCTTTCTTCTCCCTCATCCAGCCTGCGCAGGAAGAGCATGTCGAACTTGAGCAGGTCGAAGTGGATATCCTGCAGCATCACAAGAGATGAGTATCCGCTGCCGAAGTCATCCATCCATACGTTGAAACCTTCTTTCTGGAAGCGGAGCACCTGTTCCTTCATGAATTCGAAATCCGATCCTATCATGCTCTCTGTGATCTCTATCGTAAGCCTGTCTCTGGCTATGCCGGCATCGTCCATGCGGCGGCATATCTCTTCAACGATGTCGCAGGACTCGAAGTCGGATCTCGAGAGATTCAGGGAATGCGGCACGACAGCCAGACCGTCCGCAGCCTGTCTCTTCATCTTTTCTATGATACGGTCGAGTACATACAGATCGACCTTGTATATGAGCCGCGCCCTCTCGAGCACCGGGATGAATTCTCCCGGCGAAAGGAATCCGAGTTCAGGATCATCCCAGCGGGACAGAGCTTCGACATCGCATACCTTGCGGCTCTTCGCGCCGACTATAGGCTGATAATAGACCTTCAGCCACTGCTCTTTGATCGCTGTATCAAGGGTACTGACTATGTGCCTCGCACGTTCGATCTCCCCTGTCATGCTGCTTTCGAAGACATGCCAGCTCGATTCGTACTCGCCCCTGTGCAGGTCGCAGATGTACTTGGCCCTGTCACCGGCCTCGCTCACGTCAATGTCCCCGAGTCTGTACGGATAGATCCCGATGCATACAGGGACACTGCAGCCTCCGTTCATTTCTCCCGCTTCTCTTATGACCGCCGCAGCCTTCTCTTCGATGCCGTCCTCGGCTGCGATGGCCGCAAAGTGGTCATCGCCCATCCGGCAGACACATTTGGCTCCGAAATGTTTCGATATCAGCGCGGCAAATTCGGCGAGCAGCCTGTCGCCTTCGTCGAATCCGTACTGACGGTTGAAGTGGCTGATGCCGATCAGGTTGAAGTACACCATGACGGCGTCCCTGCCCTCTTCACCAAGTCTCTTTTTCTCTGCCTCCGCGAGCCCGAAGAAGTATCTCATCTTAGGGAGCTCCGTCAGCGAGTCGGTATTGATCCTGTGATTGAGGTCTTCGATGTACTGACCGATACGGTCTCTCATCTGTATGAACGACCCGTTCAGCACTCCGATCTCATCGTCTCTGTCGTAACCGAGTTCCACATCGTAATCGCCCGCCGCAAGACGCTGCGAGGCCGTGGTGAGATCGCTTATCGGCTGGGTGATGCGCCTGACCGCGTACAGCACGAGGCTGGTGAAGAACACGAGTATCGCCGCGGTCGTGACCAGCAGTATCTGCAGCATGTGCCTCCACGAAGCGTTGATCTCTCTCGTTGGCGCCGTGATGGCAAGGACCATGCCGCTTGCGAGGGTGGTATATGACATCTGGCGCCGCTTGCCGTCCGCCGTATAGCGGACCAGCTCGTCCCCGTTGCTCCTCTGCCTGAGCTGTTCCTTGGAGAACGCCTTGCCGTAGTTTTCAGGACTCTCTCCCGTTTCGTAGTCCGGATGATAGATCACCCTGCCCTGGTCGTCAAAGAGACACGCAAATCCCGTATCGTAGACATTTACATCGCTGAGCTGCGACGCGAATGTGTCGACTGAGATATCGAGGCCCATGACGCCTATCAGGGTACCGGAGTCGTAGACAGGTATGACATACGAGCATATCCACATGTCATCCAGCAGCTTCGCCCTGTACGGTCCGATCCAGGACGGACGCCCGCGCTTTATCGTGGCGTAGTACCAGTCTGTATGTTCAGGATCCGCCGGGTCCAGTGTCCCGGCATCGATCGCTTCTCTTTCGGAAA
>CACYHM010000209.1 GCA_902774195.1 uncultured Eubacteriales bacterium | reverse complement strand
ACTTATGAGGAAACTGTAAAACTGTCTGTATCTTTCGGTATCAAACTCCGCATTGTTAAGAGTTGTAACAAAGTCCTCCGCTGAGAGAGTATCTTTTTCTTCATCGGGGTCTTTTCTCTTTACGGAAAATTCAGATGTTTCTCCGTCACATTCAACTTTGAGGTCAGTGACATTCCATACATAAGATGCTATGAATATTCTTGATGCTATATCTATTGGCTGAACAGTGAGCCATTTTGCGTTGTCTGCGGAAACTGTATATATTACATTTCCGCCTTTGAGCATTGCATAACAGCACTTTGTATTTTCCTCATCAGTGAAAGGCTCGCTGAGATACAGAACGCAGTCATTTTCGTCCTTGTCGCAGTCCATGGTAACAGTGCAGAAAGGTTCTTTACGACAGCATCATTTCTCATACTCCACCTGTGCGGATCGTTCACGGGTAACTGGGGAGTGTGGAACTTTTCGTATTTTGATCTGATGAAGGGTGTGACATATAACGGAGTGTATTATCAGGGAGTGGACTTGCTGAGCTGGATACTCCTGTTCCACATCCCTGTGTTTTGTCTGCCTTGCTCATGGGTGTGCTGGCAGCAGTATAAGAAGCTGAAAGAGGGCAAATAAAGTGGATCCGTCAGATATGTACGTATCATGCCCGGCTTGCGGGGATGAAGAAAGCGATATCCATCAGCGAATAAAGCTTCTGAGGACGCTCTGCGCGAGCGTCCTTCTTACCATGCCTTTGATGTGGGGCATGAGGCCTCTGATCCAGCTGGTGTTCGCTACCGCCGTGCAGTTCTGGCCGGGATCTTACTTCTACAGAGGTGCGTACAGATCACTCAAGGAAGGCGTTCTGGGGATGGATTTTCTGGTCGCTCTTTCGACTACGATCATCTATCTTTACAGCGCGTATATCACATTCACAGTACATCATGACACCAAAGTGTATTATCTTTCGGAATGCGTGCTTCTGTCACTGATCCTTTTTGGCAAATACATGGAGACTACTTCACGTTATGAGGCTTCCGCTGCGATCCGCAGGCTCATAAGACTAAGACCGGAAACAGCGCTTGTCCTGCGAGATGGGAAGGAAACAGAGGTACAGATAAGTGAACTGACAGAGACGGATGTCGTTTCAGTCAGAGCCGGAGATCATATACCGGTCGATGGCATGATCGTTTCAGGCTCGTGCAGGACAGATGAGTCCATGCTGACAGGTGAAAGTGAACCGGTGGCCAAGGGTACAGGCGACATGCTGTATTGCGGCACTCTGGTAAGAGAAGGACATGCTGAGATATCTTGCGAGGGCATCGCAAAGAAAACTATGCTCACGCAGATAATAGATATCGTAAGCAACGCGCAGAATGAGAAAGCGCCGATAGCAAGGCTCGCGGACAGGATTGCAACAATATTCGTGCCGGTAGTGACTTTGATCTCAATGGGGATATTTTGCCTCTGGTATTGGGTGATCGATCCGGGGAACATTGGGCAGGCTGTATCGTGCCTTTGCTCGACTCTTGTGATCGCGTGCCCTTGCGCGCTTGGCCTCGCAACACCGACTTCGATAATGGCAGGGTCCGGAAGGGCTGCGGAACTCGGCATACTGTTCCGCGGAGGAGAGCAGCTTGAGAACGCCTATAAGACTGACACTGTCGTATTTGATAAAACGGGGACGCTTACGATGGGACTGACCGAAGCAGATGAAGAAGAGATATTGAGACCTGGCGCTGAGGAAGTTATAAAAGCGCTCAGAGATAGCGGTATGGATGTATTCATGATAAGCGGTGATAAGGAAGCCAAAGCAAAAGCAGCCGCTGCGAAGCTTGGAATCGGGCAGGATAAAGTCATGTATGAGGTCAAACCACCTGATAAAGCCGACATCGTAAATAAGCTTAAAAGCGAAGAGCGAAAAGTGGCGATGGTAGGAGACGGCATAAATGATTCTCCTGCTCTGGTATGCGCAGATATCGGAATTGCGATGGGTACCGGCACTGATATAGCGATAGAAGCGGCTGATGTGATGATCGCAGGCAGCAACATCAGCGCGATCCCTCTGGTTTTCAGGATGTCAGAAGGGACAGTAAGAAACATAAGACAAAATCTTGCCTGGGCAGTCATATATAACGTGATATGCATACCGCTGGCAGCGGCGGGCATTGTCAATCCATCAATAGCTGCTGCGGCAATGGCTCTTAGTTCAAACGGAGTACTTCTCAATTCTCTCAGGATTAGAAAGCTTGAGAGAAAGGATAGGACTGATGGATAGAGAAACATTCAGAAAAAAAGTCGACGGCATGATATGCCCGCAGTGCGAGGATGAGATAGCGCAGGCGCTAATACATATGCGCGGAGTACTTACTGCTGACGCAAACTACAGAAAAAGTGAAGTCACGGCCGAGTATGCTGCGGATATCATAAGCGCGGAAGATATAGAAAAGAAACTGTCAGATATAGGTTATCCTGTAGGGGGCGGCAAGAGCGGGATAAAATCGGATCTTATATCAGCGGCGGTGGTATTGCTGCTGTATTTTGCTGCCCCGATCCTTACGGATATGGTCAGTATTCCTCAGGCAGAGCAGGGAGCATCGTTTAGCCTTTTGTTTACGATCGGTGTTCTTACGGGCGCGCATTGCATAGGAATGTGCGGCGGTATAATGCTCACTCAGAACAATGCGCTTTTGTACAATGGATCAAGACTTCTGAGCTACACGATAGCAGGCGCGGTGTTCGGTGCTTTGGGGACCGTGATCAGTTATGACATAGAGTTCAAAAGCATGCTGTTGACTATGTGCGGGCTGCTTGTTGTCATTATAGGGCTTATGATGTGGGGCGTCCCGTTCATGAGACGTATCAGACCGCAGCTGACAAAACCCTGCAGATTCAGAGGCGGTCCGGCCATCGTCGGGATACTCACAGGACTTATGCCTTGCGGAGCGTTGACTGCGATGTGGATGTTTGCCGCTGCCTCGGGTTCGTGGACTTCCGGAGCCGCATCGATGTTCGCTTTCGGCCTCGGGACATGCATGCTGATGATCCTCTTCGGAACATTTGGAAAGATAATTCCAAAGAAATATAATAAGTATATTGCGAGGATCAGCACTATTCTCATAGTGACACTGGGACTCCTGCTTATGACAAAAGGACTTAAGTTGCTGTGAAAATACATATACTGAATTGCGGATACATAAGAATACATGAGGATCTGCTGTA
>CACYHM010000208.1 GCA_902774195.1 uncultured Eubacteriales bacterium | reverse complement strand
ACAGAATATGCCCAAGGTGACAAAGGAGCTGCTTGCCAGGATAATGGCTTATCTCAGACCATACAGGCTGCAGTTCGTCTTTGTTTTCATTGCCATACTTATCTCTGCCGCGGTCGGACTTTTTCCGTCGATCATCACCGGCCGCATTGTGGATGAGGCCCTGGTCGGCCGGAACATGGAACTACTCATAAAGCTTCTGCTTGCGGCGTTTGCTGCGCTGACCGTGAGCCAGCCTGTGGGGGTGCTCGAAAACTACATAAACGCATGGATCTCGCAGAGGATCATCTTCGACATGCGCAATCAGATGTATCGGCATCTGCAGTACATGCCGCATTCCTTCTTCACAAGCGAGAAGCAGGGCGACATCATCACCCGCATGAACACCGACATAAGCGGAGTCAGTTCTGTCATAAGCGGTACGCTCTCGAACATCGTGAGCAACATCGCGACGATTGTGACGACGCTTATAGCGCTCTTCAGCATGAGCGTTCCCCTTGCGGCAGTCGGGATAGCGGTCATTCCGCTCCTGATACTGCCGACAAGGACGGCGGGCCGCACGCGCTGGAAATACCTGACGGAAAGCCAGGCCAAGAGCGATGAGCTCAACCAGGTGATAGACGAGACTCTTTCGGTATCCGGCTCGATGCTCGTAAAGATATTCACCCGCGAGCAGCAGGAGTACGAGGAATTCGAAAAGGTCAACCGCGAGGTGACCGACCTCAACCTGAAAGAACAAAGATCCGGTCAGCTGTTCAGGGTCGTCATGGGAATGTTTACTCAGGTGGGACCGCTGCTCATATACTTTGCGGGCGGCTGGTTCATAATAAAAAAGATCGACCCGACGCTGACCGTCGGCACCATAACCGCTACGGTCGCGCTGATCAACAGGCTTTACCGTCCGGTCGAGCAGCTGATGAATATTTCAGTCGATTTCACCAGAAGCCTTGCTCTTTTTACCCGCATATTCGATTACTTCGACAGGGAGAACACCATAACATCGCCTGAGAACGGGCAGAAGCCCGATGTGGACAATAAGCCGATCAGATACGAGCACGTGTCATTCAGCTACGATCCGGGCAATCCTATCCTGACGGACATAGATCTCGAGGTGCCGGGAGGCAGCATGTATGCCATCGTCGGACCTTCTGGTTCGGGCAAGTCGACCGTTGTGAATCTGATCCCGCGTCTGTATGATGTGACGGGAGGCTCGGTAAAGATCGCCGGGACAGATGTGAGGGACTTCGACCTGACATATCTGAGAGAACAGATCGGAGTCGTTACACAGGAGTCGTATCTCTTCAACGGCACGATACTCGAGAACCTCAGATATGCCAAAGCGGATGCGGACATGGAAGAGATAGAAGAAGCTTGCCGCATAGCCAACATACACGACTTCATAACGGCCCAGCCTCAGGGATACGACACCCAGGTCGGAAACCGCGGCCTCAAGCTGTCCGGCGGCGAGAAGCAGAGGCTGTCGCTCGCAAGGGTCATACTCAAGGATCCTAAGATCCTGATACTCGATGAGGCGACTTCGGCCCTCGACTCGATCTCGGAGAATTCCATACAGGACGCGCTCGAAAAAATGATGGTGGGACGCACCAGCATAGTCATAGCGCACCGCCTGTCTACCATACTGAAAGCAGACCGCATACTCGTAGTGAAAGGCGGAGTCATCGCCGAGCAGGGCACCCACGAAGAACTGCTCGCTCTCGGCGGGATATACAACGAACTCTATGAAACGCAGTTCAGGCAGGCGATCGACAGCGAAGCCTCAAGAGAGGGCGGCGGTCTGGACATAGAGTCGCTGTCGACACAGTACACGGTAAAACGTATAAATGAAGAGGACATTTCTGCAGTCTACAGGCTGGCGAAATCCAACTCGAGATATTACGAATACCTCCATACCGTTCCGACGAGGGAGAGCCTCACGGAGGTCATAACGAAGCTTCCGGACGGAACATCGCCGGGAAGCAAGTATTTCGTGGGCTTCTATAACTCCGATGATGTACTGGTGGCTGTGATGGACCTCATAACGGGATATCCTGAGTCCGATGACGCTTTCATCGGATGGCTTATGGTGGACGGAGAGATGCAGGGCCGTGGCATAGGCTCTGACATCTTTGCAGATGTGCGCGCCGCTATGAAGGCCGCGGGATTCGACTACATGGCGCTCGCCGTCGTGAAAGAGAACAAGGAAGCCCTCAAATTCTGGAAGGGCCAGGGCTTCGGGATCAAAGAAGAAACTGTCGGCGATGACGGATATGCTGTCTATATGATGGAAAGAGATATATAGGATGAGTAAAAGTCTGAGATTCAGAAAAGCGGGCAGGGACGACCTGGATGCCATATGCAGGATATATGAAAAGTCCCACGACGCTGAAGAGGCTGGTCTGACTACTACCGGGTGGCTCAGAGGAGTCTATCCCGTGAGATCCGTGGCGGAGGCAGCGCTCGACAGAGACGACATGTACGTTGCCGAGACGGACGGCAGAGTGGCCGCAGCGGGAGTGATCAATCAGATACAGGTCGATGTTTATTACAGCTGCGACTGGAAGTACAGGGCGGCTGATGAAGAAGTCTCCGTGCTGCATACGCTCGCGGTCGATCCCGATGCCAGAGGCATGGGCATAGGACCTGCATTCGTGAAGTTCTGGGAGAAGCTCGCTGCAGAGCAGGGATGCAGCGTGCTGAGGATAGATACCAACGCGAGAAACAAACGGGCGAGAGAGATGTATGCGAAGCTCGGGTACATCGAGACGGACATAGTGCCGACGGTGTTCAACGGAATACCGGGAGTGGATCTTGTACTTATGGAAAAGAAAATCGTATGAAGGGAAAGGGGAATGAAGATGATAGTGCTGAATGTGACATACAAATGCAGTCCGGACCGGGGCAGAAGATTCCTCGAGGCCATATGGACCGAAAAACTGGACGAGGCCTGCAGAGCCGAGGAAGGCAATATCAAATACGACTACTATTACCCGGTGGCAGAGACTGAAGAGATCCTGCTTGTCGAGAAGTGGCGCGATGCGGATGCGCTCGCAAAACACATGGAGGAGCCTCACTTCAAACGCCTCGGACAGATCAAAGAGGGCTTCGGCATAGAGACCGTCATCGAGAAATTTATTACAGAATAGAGGTTTGACGGAATGAAGAAACTGACACCTGTAGGCATATGGCACTACATAAGGCTTACGTACAGATCGG
>CACYHM010000207.1 GCA_902774195.1 uncultured Eubacteriales bacterium | reverse complement strand
GACGCTGCTCGCATGCTGCGCCGTCCATCTGCTGGTCAACAGAAAACTGTCTGTAAAGGCAGAGGACCTGCTGCTCCTGGATGAGGATTTCGGCACGGGTCCTGACGAAAGCTTTGAGGTCTCGCTCAGCACGGCAGAAGCGGTGGCAGAGGCCCCGGAACAGATAGAGAAGTTCTGCATAAGAAGAGGGGCGGACCCGAAAACAGCCGAAAGATATGCGCTGTTTGTCGAAGAGATCGCATGCAACACCATTGATCATGGATTCAGGAATGCGAAGCACGGCACTCTGGATATAAGGGTCATATACAGCGATGAGCTTGAGATAATAAGGTTCAGAGATGACGGCAGGCCGTTCGATCCGGTCAAATGGCTTGAACTGAATCATCCGGATGACCCTCTCAAAGGCGCAGGCATACGCATCGTCGTCGGAATGGCAAAAGAAGTGCGGTATATGCCGGCTATGGGGCTCAATAATCTGCTCATAATACTGTAAATACTGTCACCGGTTTATGCTAAAATCTGTAATAGAAGATTGATCATTCAGAGATTGGGGGGTTCAATGAATAAATCAACATCTTCGGACAGGAACGGCGGACTGCAGCCGTATCTTTCTCCATTGGCAGTCTGGGCGCTGTCTGTAGGATCGGCCATAGGCTGGGGTTCGCTTGTAGTCACAAGCAAGTCGTATCTTTCGCAGGCCGGACCTATGGGTTCAGTCATAGGTCTGCTTATCGGTTTTCTAATGATGCTGATGGTGTCGAACCACTATCACTTCCTGGCCAACCGCTATCCTGGCACAGGCGGGCTCTATAACTATGTGAAATACATATTCGGTTATGACCGTGCGTTCCTGGTAGGCTGGTTCATGTTCCTGACATACATATCCATATTCTGGGCGAATGCGACCAGCATCCCGCTGTTTGCGCGTTACTTCCTGAAGGGCGTGTTCAGCGTCGGACATATGTATACGATATTCGGATACGAAGTCTATCTCGGAGAAGCTCTGGTCACACTGGCCGCCATACTGCTCGTAGCCCTGCTGTGCATCAGGAGCAAGAGGGCCACAGCATATACGATGATCGGACTGGTGTTCGTGTTTACGGCCGGCATCACATTCTGCTTCGCGGCCGCCATGATAGGACACAGCCATACGGATATGACTATGGACCCGGGCTTCATCCCTGACACGAGCGCTTTCAGACAGGTCATGACAATTTCGTTCATATCGCCGTGGGCTTTTATCGGATTTGAAAGCGTATCCCATTCGGCTGCCGAATACCGCTTCAGACACAGCAATATGTTCCGCATCCTCGTCATATCCGTGACGGTGATCACCGCGCTGTATATATTCATAGTGCTGATGAGCGTTACGGCATATCCGGAAGGCTGCTCGGGCTGGCTGGATTACATCAGCCATCTGGATGAATACGAAGGCATCGAAGGCCTGCCGGCATTCTACGCAGCTCATTACTACCTCGGGAATGCGGGGGTATATATACTGATGGCATCGCTGCTGGCGCTGGTCATATCCAGCCTGATCGGCATGATGCGTGCGGTCAGCCGCCTTTGCTATGCCGTCGCTCTGGACGGCATCCTCCCGGAAAAGTTCACAAAACTCAACGACAAGGAGGTCCCGGTAAACACGATCCTTCTGATCGTTCTCATATCGATCCCTATCCCTTTCCTCGGCAGGACGGCCATAGGATGGATCGTAGACACCACTACTTTCGGAGCCACCATCCTTTACGGCTTCGCTTCAGTCGCAGTATTCAAGGCGTCAGGCGAAGAGGGCTGCACGAAAGACCGGATCATCAGCGGCATCTGCCTGCCTATCCTGGGATTCTTCCTGGCGGTGCTGCTTTTCCCGAGCATTTTCCAGCTCCATACACTCGAGACGGAGACTTATGCCCTCATGACGGCATGGTCTATAATCGGCCTCATATTCTTCAATGGAGTCATCCGTAAAGACCATGCCAGGAACTTCGGTAAAGCCATCATAGTGTGGGTCGCTCTGCTGGCATTCATCGTCACTATGTCGATGGCCTGGACGGAGCGCGTGAACGAACAGCGCGAAAACGTAGTCATCGATGATATCCACAGCTACATGGAAGGGACCGCAGACAGCGGGACCCTTTCGATGGATCATGATGAATACCTCGGGATACAGCGCGAACGACTGCACGATGCCGACAGAGTAAGTGTCATCGTCATAGAAGGACTGTTCGCACTGGCGCTTGCAGTCATGCTCATCAACTATTTCTCCATGAGAAGATGGGAGCAGAAAGCTACTGAAGAACGGGATCAGGCTCTTCTGGCATCCCTTACAGACAGCATGACCGGAGTAAGGAACAAACATGCCTTTGCCATAAAGGAGAGCGAACTGGAGGCGAAGATCGTCGAGGACAGCGTCGAAAACTTCGGCATCGTAGTAGGCGATGTCAACGGCCTCAAAAGGATCAATGACACGCTTGGACATAAAGCCGGAGACGAGTACATCTGCGCCGCAAGCCGCATGCTGTGCGAGTATTACAAGCACAGCCCTGTCTTCCGTATCGGAGGCGATGAATTCGTCATGATACTTCAGGGCCAGGACTACGACAACAGGGATTCGATACTTTCTGCCATCAATAAGGAGATAGAGAGGAATATCGGAAGCAACAACGTGGTGATCTCTCTGGGGATGACTGTTTACGAGCGTGGCGTCGACGAGTCCTTCCATGAGGTCTTCAAACGCGCAGACGACCTTATGTACAGGAGAAAAGAACAGCTCAAGAGCATGGGCGCAGTCGTAAGAGACTGAGCAGAAAGGAAGCGGATGCATTATTTTCACGGAGACTGCAGAAAAGGCCAGCATGTTGCCGTGAAGATATGCGGCTGATCCAATCGGCGATTGTATTTTCAGCCGGTTTGCGGATATACTGATACATGTGACGGCAGCAAGCCGGATCCATCGAGATGGATATGATCAAAGAAGGCGATATATGGAAGATCGACGGACTGTCATCTCCGAAATTCGAAAAATTCACACTTAAGATGGAGAACGAATAGGACGATATGAGTTATTATCTTCTGGCTGAGACCATGCAGCCATGTACAGAAAAGGAAGCGCTCGCACATGCGGACCCGAGATACGTGGCCGTTCTCACGACAGAGGAGTGGCTGCGCGACCGCGAGCATTTCGACATGGGCATAGAGCTTGACATCGATGCCCTG
>CACYHM010000206.1 GCA_902774195.1 uncultured Eubacteriales bacterium | reverse complement strand
TATACAGGCCTCAACCACTTGAAATTTAGCTGTTCTATGAAGTTTTCAAAGTGCAAATGCATTGATCAAACTATGGGGCTTTTGACCCCAACATCATAGGTATAGAAAAGTATATCCCTTTTCAGCGGTATCAGAAGCACCCTTATATCCAAGCTGCTCCTAATGGATCTGTAGCCATCTTTCCGGGCTGCCCGCACGAGTCTCAGCGTCATCAAATGCATACACCGCAAAGGGTCGAGATGAACGGCCCGAGTGTCCGCCCTTGCGCCAGCGGATGCCGCTCTTTTCGTTTGCGTCAGCCCCGGAAAAAACGCCGGGATGGAGAAGTGAAAGGAGTTCAAAAATGAGAGTGGCAAAATTCGAAATGGTTGCAGAGCGTCTGAAAGGGTATGACAGTGACTTTATCGACAAGCAGATGAACAATGCGGATAATGTTGCGCAGTTCATTATCAATACCCTTCAATCGGACAGGTTCCCGACCGAACGTTTCATGGTATTTCTGCTGGATACCAAGCTGAAAGTAATCGGCTACAACGAGGTCAGCCGGGGAGGCGTAGACAGCGCCCCAGTCCCGATTAAAGAGGTGTTCGCTCCGGCGGTGAGTATGCCTAAGTGCGCGGCTGTCATAGTCGCTCACAACCATCCGAGCGGAGACCCTACACCGAGCGCTGAAGATATCACCGTAACGGAACGCCTGACACAGGCCGGAGACATCCTCGGGATAAAGCTCATCGACCATGTGATTGTCGGTTACGGATGCTGGACTTCTCTGAGGGAACTCGGATACATATCCTGATATATCACAGCCCGGAGCACAGCCTCCGGGTATTATTCTGCCCGCCCTGCGCTGTTATCCGCTGTCCACTGCAGATCATGAGCTTCGTCAAGCCACGGCAATAACTGCAGTCTGCAGTCATGCCTTGTTACGGCTTGACTAAGCTCTCTGCCGCCTCTTCGACAACGGATCTGATCGCGCTTCCCACCCCTGATGAGCGATCCCGGACCATGTATCAGAGTCCGGATCACCCTGATCCGCCGACTCCTCCGGAGCCTTCCTTCTGTCCTTCGTTCGCGTCCCATAGATCAAAGCCCGGAACGGGACAGTTTACATGCTGTTTTCCTGCCTGCTGCAAAGAGTATATGCATCTTCCGGGATACTTCAAAGGGTAGTATCGAGCGTCCTGCAGGACGCCCTTTTCGTATCCGTTCAGACGCCCGGCCGAAGGCCTTTATCTCTTGTTCCGCCAGGCAGGGCAAACAAATGCCGGGGCACAGCTGAAGCTTTTATTTCAAGTCGTTAAGGCGGGAGGACGATATCATGACAGACAAAATCATAAGAGAGATAACTGAGAAACTGGAACAAGGTGTAAAAGAGGTTTTTTCTTCAGACAGGTATATGGAATTCCTGCGGTTCATGAGCAGATTCACAAACTATTCGGTCAACAACATGATCCTCATCATGATGCAGAGACCTGAAGCATCACTTGTAGCCGGATATAAGGCTTGGCAGACCAGGTTCAACCGTCAGGTCAGGAAGGGTGAGAAAGGCATAACCATCCTCGCACCATGCCCACACAGGAAAGATATAGAGGACGAGGACGGGAACACGAAGGAAGTCAGCTGGACCACCTTCAGAGCTATCAAGGTGTTCGACATCTCGCAGACTGACGGCGAGGACATCCCGACCGGATGCGTCGAGATGCTGACAGGCGATGTCGACAGCTATGACGCTCTCATTGAAAAACTTATAACGGCTTCACCTGTACCTGTGGGCTTCGAAGACATCGCAGGCGGTGCGAACGGTTTTTACAGCCAGGCTGAAAAACGCATCGCGGTGCAGGCCGGCATGAGTCAGCAGCAGACGGTCAAGACCCTGATACACGAGCTGTCTCATGCGGTCCTGCATGACAGAGAGACCGGTCAGGAGAAGGAGACAGACCGCGAAACAAGAGAGGTCCAGGCCGAATCGGTAGCGTACACAGTCTGCTCCATGCTTGGGATCGATACTGCAGACTACAGTTTCGGATACATTGCCGGATACAGCACCGGCAAAGAGATCAAGGAACTTACAGCCAGTATGGAGACTATCAGAAAAACATCCTTAATGATATATGAAGCCCTTGATTTATAAGGGTTTCACCTTTAAGGGCGGGGACCATTCCCTGCCCTTTATTCATATACCCGCCCTGGCTGGTCATACATCATCTCCCACCCGCCCGCCATTCGATGATGAACGACTGCGCCTCCCGACCCTTAACTCGCATCACGCTGCCGGTGTACTGCTTCACAAGTCACTTCAGCGGTTCTTCTCGTAAAGATTCTGATGACTCCTCCGGAGCCTTCCCGTCCCGTATCGTCCCATAAATCAGTTCCTGCTTGCTCCAAGGAGTTTACGCGGCTCGGGGATACTCCAAAGGGTGATACAGAGCGCAGGCGCCCTTTTCCTTATCCCTTTCGCCGCCCGGCCGAAGGCCTCTTCCTCTCTTTACGCCAAGCAGGCAAAACAAATGCCGGGGCACACAGCTAAAGCTTTATTTTTCAAGCCTTTGAGGGCAGAAAGGACACCGTTATGAAGACTATCACAAACATCACAGGATTCGTCACCGCAGTAAGAGAAGCTATGGAGCGCAGACTCCCTGATTATGAGGTCAGGGAGATCTCGGTAACGAAGATGAACGACCTTACTCTTGAAGGGCTGACCGCTCGTCTGAAAGGGGAGACCGCCGGAGCCACAGTATATCTGAACAGAGCGTTCGAGGAACACATTAACGGAGAGAAGAGCATCGAGGCTGTCGCTGACAGCATGGCTGAGGTCATACTTGGCTCAAGGGGCATGGCTCCTGTCAGAAGCTGCGAGGAACTCGATCTCTCATTCGAGAATATCAGAGACCTTCTCTCGGTAAGGCTCATATCCTCTGAACTCAACAAGGTCTATCTTGAGGACAAGCCTCACAGATTCGTGGCTGATGACCTCGTACTCGTGGCTGAGATAGACCTCGGGAACGATTACAGCACTGTAATAACCAACAGCATGGCCGAGGATTACGACATACTCGAGCTTTTCGACACTGCTGTCGGGAACATGGAGAAACGCTTCCCTGCGGTTCTTACGAGCCTTGAGGGCGCCATATTCGGAGACCGTGCGAACGTCCTTGAGAGCGGAGATAGAGGGCATATAGAGGGCATGTATGTGCTGACCGTGGATGAACACAGATTCGGAGCGAGCGCTCTTGCGTATGAAGGGCTTCTCAGAAGGATACACGAACTCATGGGAAGCGACTTCTACATCCTGCCGTCATCGACAGATGAGACAATCATCCTCAAAGCCGATGGGACTGCTGATGTGAGAGCGCTCAAGGATATGGTCATTCAGGCAAATCAGACAGTGGTCGAGAGAGCCGACTGGTTATCCAACAACGTTTACATCTCGGATGCAGACGGACTGCACCGGGTAGCATAACGGTGAAGGGCGAGGGGAGACATCCCTTCGCCCGGTTTTTTGTGTTTCCCGCCGCCGCTTACGTAATAACAGCTGCACGCATGTTTTCCATCAGCTCCCACCCCTGTTTTTCAGATGATTTTCCGAGCCGCGAAAATAAAAATTCCGAGCTGCGAAAACGCAGCCTGTTTGTTTCCCGCCCATAGATCCTTGTCCGATACCGCCGGATCTTTCCCGACCCTTATTTCAGCGGATATCCTGCACAGGCAGGATCATTTTTTGTGGCGTTTTGCTTTTGGCACGGGCAGCCTGTCACATCCGGGGCGCCCACTGTAAAGGGTATACGAGCCGCCTTGCGGCCCTTTACAGAGCCCCTTGATGTGTTTTCAGGCAGGTGCAAAAGCAAAACACGTGAGTGGTGCAGGCAAAAGCCGCATCCGGAGCCATGATTGGAGGTAAATTACTATGGCTAATAACGAAATCAGATTTGAGATCACCAGACACTGCGGTGTCATCGATGAGAACGGGAAGTCCGGATGGAGACGCGAGCTCAATGTCGTCTCATGGAACGGCGGAGATCCGAAGTTTGACATCCGGGAGTGGTCGCCTGACCACACCCACATGACTAAGGGGATCACCCTGACTTACGATCAGGCGGCGAAACTCGCGGACATCCTGAGGACGAGTCTGTGATCGCTCCGGTCCCATGAGGGGGATATCACCATCCTCCTCATGGATCTCCGGATCGTATGTAACGGCCGCTTTGCGGTAATTGAAGTCGATATAATGATATACTCCTGATTGAGGGTATGATCAGAAGGAGCATTTGAAATGAAATACATAATAAAGCAATTGATAAGCATCCTGGCGGTATTCAACATCATTTTTTCAGGACTGCCGATATTAAACATCACTGTGACCGCTCATGCCGCATCATGTACAAATGAACCGGTCCGGACCGTCGGACTCTACGCGGCAAAGGTACCGGATCCGGCTGAACTCAGATCACAGTACAAGGCACGGGAACTGATCGACAGATACCAGGATCCGGATACAGCACGAGATACCAATGCCTTTTTGAGTAACTTTTACTCAGGTGGTCTGAAGAAGATCACCAGGTCCCAGCTCGCAGAACTTGAGGCTGTCGGCAGGGACGCGGTCAAAGGATATGAAACGGATCGCGAGAAGATACATCGGATATATGAATATGTTGCAAGGAATTTCTTTTACAAGAAGGACCACAACGGCCCATCCAATGTTTACGACGCGTGGAAACTGAAGTACGGTGTATGCCAGGATTACGCTGCATTGTGCAAGCTGTTCCTGAATGCAGCCGGCATCCCGTGCATAGTGGTGCACAGCAGCAGACCTGACGAGGAAGCTCATGCATATAATGCCGCATACGACAGCCGTAACAAACGCTGGATATACTTTGACGCGACCGGCGGTTCCAACAACCAGTATGACAACACCTACTGGGTCGGTCAGTCACCGGGTTCAGGATATGGAGATCTAAAGAAAACATCATGGTTTGAAGCAGAGACTTATGATGATTATGATTTTGATTTTTCCGCAGAAGAGGCTGCTGTAGCACATTACCACGGCATCACCACGATCAAGGATCTTTCTGACGGCACGTTCTTATACAGCGTGGCCACCTACGATTCTAAGAACCAGAGGAGCCTGTGGTTCAGCTCCGATGAATGGACACTGACCGTTACAGGGATAAAGCCCGGATCCGGAACTTCCGCGGTGATATCCGCAGAACTCGCAGGAGTCCCTGTCACGACCATCGGATCGAAATTTGCGAAAGAGCATTATCCGGAACTTAAGGAGATAACGATCCCTGCATCAGTCGATACTATTTATCAGAAAGCGTTCGCAGGCAAATATCCCATGACACTTATCTTCGAAGGAACGGTGAACACGATCCAGACCAGAGCGTTCGATAACGAGAGTGCAATGACACTGGTCATGAAGGGAGATCCGCCGGTCGCTTCCAAAGCCACTGCCTTTGATCATATGGCAGATGGAAGTATCGTTTATTTTCCTTGCACAAATCCTAAATGGACTGATGAGGTAGTCGATTC
Organism: uncultured Eubacteriales bacterium; assembly: GCA_902774195.1. The sequence continues at coordinate 57 of CACYHM010000206.1, read as the reverse complement.
TTTCGATGTATATTTCCCGGGTCCGGATCTGATTCGTGACCATGATAAAAACGGAAT
>CACYHM010000205.1 GCA_902774195.1 uncultured Eubacteriales bacterium | reverse complement strand
AAGACAGATCGCAGAGAACGCCGGATTCGACGGAGCCGTCGTAGTCGCAGCCGTCAAGGAGGCAAAGGGCGATACAGGCTTCAACGCTGCAAACGAGAAATACGAAGATATGATAAAGGCCGGAATCGTAGACCCTGTAAAGGTCACAAGATCGGCGCTCCAGAACGCCGGCTCGGTAGCAGGAATGCTGCTGACAACAGAGGCCGGCATCACTCAGATCAAGGAGCCGGAACCTGCAATGCCTGCAGGTGGGGCACCTGGAATGGGCATGATGTAGTCAGAAGCGCTGTGAACTAAAATTACTTCGTAATTATTAAGGGGCTGGTACTGAATGGTACCGGCCTCTTTTGTTGTTGGCGCCTTACTGTATAGATTGAGGATGGATCATGTACTGCAAAAAGTGTAAAGGTTAGATATATCTAATACGTCAAATTCGCTTTATTTTGATCGTTTATAGTGCTATATTGTACAAAACAAAGCGAAACAACTGAATAGTTAAATATTTCTAACTATTATAAATCACATTGCCGGCGTCGAAAGACATAATTAGATCAACGAAAACAGAGGTGAAGAATGGCGACAGTACTCAAGGAACCATCAAGGACATTCAACGAATATCTGCTCATCCCGGGCTATTCCGGGATGGACGCAAGACCGGAGAACGTATCACTCAGGACTCCGGTCGTAAGATTCAGAAAGGGCGAGGAGCCGGCGCTTTCCATGAACATCCCGCTGACTTCGGCGGTCATGCAGGCGGTCTCCGATGACAATATGGCAGTTGCCCTGGCAAAGGAGGGCGGCATCTCGTTCATCTTCGGATCCCAGTCCGTAGAGAGCCAGGCCGCAATGGTCAGAAGAGCAAAGCGCAGCAAGGCGGGGTTTGTTCCGAGCGATTCAAATCTTAAGCCTGATGCTACTCTGCAGGATGTGCTCGACCTCAAGGCTGAAAAAGGTCATTCGACCATCGCCATCACTGAGGACGGCACAGCCGACGGAAAGCTGCTGGGAATCGTGACAAGCAAGGACTACAGGGTGTCCAGGATGGATCCGGCAACAAAAGTGAGCGAGTTCATGACGCCTTTCGACAAGATGGTATACGGACGCGACGGCATCACTCTTTCGGAGGCAAACGATCTTATCTGGGACAACAAGGTCAACCAGCTTCCTGTAATCGATAAAAACGGAAAGCTCACGGCATTCGTGTTCCGCAAGGACTATGATTCGCACAAGGAGCATCCGCTCGAACTGCTCGACGCAGACAAGAGGTACATAGTCGGAGCCGGCATCAATACAAGAGATTATGAAGAGAGAGTACCGGCGCTGATAGACGCGGGCGTGGACATACTCACGATCGATTCTTCAGAAGGATACTCGGAATGGCAGGCCGCCACTCTGAAATGGATCAGGGACAATTACGGCGAGACCGTCAGGGTCGGCGCGGGCAACGTCGTCGATGCCGACGGGTTCAACTTCCTGGCCGACTGCGGAGCCGACTTTGTCAAGATCGGTATCGGCGGCGGATCGATCTGCATCACGAGAGAGCAGAAGGGCATAGGCCGCGGACAGGCTTCGGCGGTCCTTGAGGTAGCCCAGGCAAGAGACGAGTATTACAAGAAGACCGGAGTATACATCCCGATCTGTTCTGACGGCGGCATCGTATATGACTACCACATGACGCTTGCTCTGGCGATGGGCGCGGACTTCATAATGCTCGGAAGATACTTCGCGAGATTCGATGAATCGCCTTCGGCCAAGCTTATGGTAAACGGAAGCTACGTCAAGGAATACTGGGGCGAAGGCTCGGCAAGAGCACGCAACTGGCAGAGATACGACATGGGCGGAGACGCGAAGCTCAAGTTTGAAGAAGGCGTGGATTCGTACGTGCCTTACGCCGGCTCCCTTCATGACAACGTGCAGATGTCGCTCAACAAAGTGAGATCCACCATGTGCAACTGCGGATCACTCAATATCCAGGATTTCCACAAAAACGCCAAGCTGACTCTCGTGTCGGCTGTAAGCATAGTCGAAGGAGGAGCGCATGACGTCATTCTGAAGGAAGTCAATGCGAACTCGTCAAACGGCAGATAAACAGACAAAATATTTCTCGTCATGAGACTTTGGAGGTATATATCATGGACAAGAGACCTGAAACGATGGAACGTATCACTACCCGTGCACTCGCTGACAAGTTCATCGAGGAGCAGCTCGCTGAGATCAAGGCCCAGGTAGGAGACAAAAAAGTGCTTCTGGCACTCTCCGGCGGCGTCGATTCAAGCGTAGTGGCTGCACTGCTTATCAGGGCTATCGGCGACAATCTGGTGTGCGTCCATGTCAATCACGGCCTGCTCAGAAAGGGCGAGCCTGAGATGGTCATCAAGGTATTCAGGGAAGAGCTCGGAGCCAATCTGATCTACGTCGATGCTGTCGACAGATTCCTCGACAAGCTCGCCGGAGTCGACGATCCGGAGACAAAGCGCAAGATCATCGGCAAGGAGTTCATCGATGTGTTCGCAGAAGAAGCATCGAAGCTCGAGGGCATCGAGTTCCTCGGACAGGGCACTATCTATCCTGACATCCTCGAATCCGACGGGGTCAAGGCCCACCACAACGTGGGAGGCCTTCCTGAGGACCTGCAGTTCGAGCTCGTTGAGCCTGTGAAGTATCTTTACAAGGACGAGGTAAGAGTCGTAGGTTCCGCTCTCGGCCTTCCTGACAAAATGGTGTACAGGCAGCCGTTCCCGGGACCTGGCCTCGGCGTGAGGTGCACCGGCGCCATCACAAGGGACAGGCTCGAGGCTCTGCGCGAGGCGGATGCCATAGTAAGGGAAGAGATCGGAAAGATGGAGAAGACTCCGTGGCAGTACTTCGCCGTCGTTCCGGACATGAAGTCGACGGGCATAAAGGACGGAAAGCGCTATATGGGATGGCCTGTCATAATAAGGGCCATCAACACAGTCGATGCCGTAACAGCAGAATCCGTTGAGATCCCATGGGAGATGCTGAAGACTATCCGCGACCGCATCATAAAGACCGTACCGGGTGTCAACAGAGTCATGTGGGATATCAGCGACAAGCCTGTGAGCACGATCGAATTCGAATAACAATGAAAAAAGCACTGATCATTTTGCTTGCAGCAGTAATGCTGACTTTCACAGTTTCCTGTGAGAAAGGAAATGCAGCTTCACAGAAAGAGTCATATACGATCATCAGAACAGAAGGAGACCCTGACTGGAGCAC
>CACYHM010000204.1 GCA_902774195.1 uncultured Eubacteriales bacterium | reverse complement strand
CTTTGTGGCTATGTTCAGCTCGGCTCCTATCCTCTCCTTTTCGGCGGTGACAGCTCCGAGCTCCCTGATGTATGTCCTGAGCTCGTCATCCATCTTCACAAAGGATTCCGCCAGGGTCTCCAGCTCATCGTTGGTATGGATGTCGATCTCGATCCTTTCGTCTTCTTCGAGATTGTCTATTATCTCGCCGGCCTTGTCGTTCAGTATGCCTATAGGCCTCAATACGCCTTTCTTGATTACGGCATAGGATATCGCCATCATCAGCGCGGACACTCCGGCGATGGTCAGGAATATGACCGCCATGGATCGCAGTATGGCCAGTTTGAGGTCAGGCACGGAAAGGTCCACCGCGGCAACGGCCACCGGCTTGCCTGCTGAATTGAATATAGGGGTGAAGGCCGAAGCGATGTATCCGTACTTGTCGTCCTTTGTCAGCTTGACCTTCTCCGGAGGATCATGCCTGAAGACCTCCTCCGTGGCTTCCTTGCCGCCCTCCATGTAATTCTCATGTTCTCCGAGATCGCAGTATCCTTCTTCGGTATTTGCATCCCATACGTAGACCAGGTCGTCCTCGTATGGTACGTAGACATAGAAATACTTGATAGCGGTCTCTCTCTGGGCGGAATTCAGATAATTCTGCACCAGATAATAGTAGTCATCCTTCTTCTCTGTCGTCACGTATCTGTGTATCGTATCGCCGTTGATGAAGTCGGCCGCCGCCCTCGTATAGTTGTATGCCTGTCTGTTGTACTCATTTACCTGGTGGTAGTAAGTCCCGATCCCGACAGCCACACACACGACTATGATCAATGTGACGGCAAATATTATTATTCCTGTCAGTGTTTTTCGCCCGAGGCTGTTTCTTGGTTTTCCGTTCATCAGTTGATCTCTTTTCCCTTCCAGGCCAGCCTTCCGGCAGTGATCCTGATCCTTATATTACGCCATATCTCGGCAAGCCACAGTGTCACGAGTATTATGCAGACAGACAGCACCAGCGTCTTCCACACAGGCAGCACCTGCGTTCCGTTCTTTATGTACAGCACCACATTTGTGATGGTCCGCACTAAGACCCAGTGTATGCAGTAGAACGAGGTTATCTTGCTGCTGACATCGGTAAAGAATGCCATCGTGCGCGGAGTGATCATCTCCGTAACGAAGTACCATACCCCCAGCATTCCGATGTCGAGCAGTATGCATTCCAGCATGTCCCACGGCATCATGTGATAATAGCAGTTCTGGCCTTCTCCGAACATGCCCCATGTATGTTCTATCCCCGTGCACATGTATATGGCTGCGATCGCAAGCGCCGGCACGGATACGATGGCATAGAACTTCCCCTTGTCTTCCCTTCTTATATGCCTCAGCAGCCTGCCGAAGCATAAGCCGGACACCGGCACTATGAGCCATATCAGGAGCGGGAAGTCAGATATGAGAAGCCCCGAATCATCCTCGGTGCCGATGAACGACCCGAGCAGTATGTTCAGGATCGGCACTCCTGTATCGACGCCGGTCGTAAGCATGCCGATAAATGACGCTGCCACTGCGATCGCCATCATCTTTGCCGGGGACAGCTCCAGTTTTCTGAACAGAGCTATCACCAGATAGGCGAGGCCCGCAAACAGCAGCACGTCGTTTCCGAGCACCCTGTATACAAGAGGCGCGATGAACTGCTCCCTGTCTCCGCTTATCGAGTATCCGATCAGATACGGAATGAGGAATCTGCAGATATTGAGAACATAGGATATGATCACCAGATCGATGCCCCTCAGCGCGAACTTTCCGGGAGTCTTCCGCCTCGTATAGTCCATGCTGACGCCCATGGCAAACAGGTACATCGGAGCGCTGAAAGGCCCTCCGATGACCGTATCGAAAAGATACGGTATGCCCGACTCGAGCATCTCGTCAGTGCAGCATTCTATTATGCAGTGTATTATAGGAAGGCACAGGACCGGGATAGCTCTCGCCAGGTCCAGTTCCCACTGCCGTCCGGTATTTACTTCTTCTTCCTGCAGTAAAGATTTTACCTGGTTTAACATAAATTTCTCATTATACGCATAATTTTACAGATATAGTATAACATAAAAAGAACATGAAAAGGGGGACAGCTGTGTGACTGTCCCCTTCGTTCATATTTTTTCTTTTTTACTTCATGCCGCGCTCTTTTTTGAGCATTGCGATCTTGAGCCTCTTGAGGCATTCCCTCACATCGTCTTCGGTGTAGTTGTTCTCGCCTACGATGTTGGACTCGATGCCTTCAGGGTTCTTGTTGAAGTCCACTACGTTGTCAAGATAAGGGCTCTCGACGACGAAGGTCCCGGCTGTGCCGCTCCAGTTGAGTCCGGCAACAGGGATCCCGCGCTCGCCCACCTCGTTGACGCAGTTGACGTAGTCGACGTCAAGGTTGCCCCATCCGTCTGTCTCTACGATGACCCCGTCAGGTCTCGCGCACTCCGCGATGACCGCGGCAGTCCTCGAGTTCCTGATCTTCTCTTCATTGCCCTCCATCGAGCCGTATACCAGGACTCCCATCAGGTCGATGCCCGGTTCCTCACCGAGGACCTTGATCAGAGGATCTCTGAAATGATGAAGGCTTGTTTCCTTTGTTGAAGGACCTACTCCCATGTCGCACCTCCTTAATTCATCGCCTTGATGGCACCGTCCCTGAACTCGTTCGGAGTCAGCATTATCGGAGTGCCGCCGTAATCAATAAGTGATTTGCCGCCCTCGACGCCGGAAGGCTGGTCAGGGAAGATCCATGTGTCGAGCATGGCTCCGTGCGAGATCATCTCCTTGATGACGAGCACCTTCTTCTGGCCCGGACGGATCCTGTCGTAGTACTCGTGTCTCTCTGTGCACTTCGTGCCCTCGAATTTCTTGAGCTGCTCTCTGAATGTTCCCATCCATTCCTCTACCATCCTGTATGCGTCTATGATGGCGTGTCTCTCCTGGCCCATACCTTTTTTGAAGGTGATGTCGAAGGAGATTATGTAGTCGTCATCGGCAGGCGTGCCGGCTCTGTTCAGATAGAGCATGTCCTTGAGATTGCCCTCGGATGAGCCGAATTCGTGGGCCTGCTTGCCCTCTGTGTCAACTCCGGTAGGCATCACATACACACCTGTTATTGTGTGGGTTATGCCCTCCCCGCACTTGCCGAGCACCTTCACGGATATAGGGATGATATCCATGATGGTATTTGTATATCTGTCGTGATCACCCGGTTTGATGATCTGGATGTCGAT
>CACYHM010000203.1 GCA_902774195.1 uncultured Eubacteriales bacterium | reverse complement strand
CGACCATCGCGGTGCTTATCTCGTGCGAAGTGTGGGCCGGGATGTATGCAGCATGCGCTATGTACTTCATCGACATGTTGCAGTAGTGGATGAAGGCCATGCGGTCCATGTCGATACCGAGATAGCCCCAGTATGTCGACATTATGTCGCGGCACTTCTGCGGCAGGTCCATCGCCTTCCATACCTTGCTGACAGGATAGGCTCCCGTCCTCAGCAGATTAGGATACTTCTCCTTCAGCACGTTCGAATCGGCCTTTCCGTTCGAGTTGCTGATATACGCCGTGCCCTCCATGATCTCTTCGAGAAGCTCGAAATACTCTTCCATCTTCGGACGGCTGCCCGGCACATACTGCTCCATCCTGTCGATGAAGGCCTTTATGCCGAACGGCATGCTGACGTCCATCGGCGTCCCATCCGAATACCTGCTTATGATGCGGAAGCAGTCAGGCACTTCGTGCCATTCGACCTTCACACCGTAATCCATCGCTTCCGATGTCGCAGAGCTCGTGCAGCGAAGGCTCGAATTCGAACCTTCCTCTTCTGAAGCTCGTTGCGCAGCCGCCCGGCAGATTGTGCTGTTCGATCAGCAGCACCTTTTTGCCCTCGCACGCGCAGTGCAGCGCTGCCGAAAGGCCCGCGTTGCCGGCGCCGACTACTACGATGTCATAATGTTTGTCCAATCAACACACCTCCTTTTCTGAACATGCAGCGGTATCCGCTGTCATTTTTTCTGTTCGGCATCTCTATAACGGCATCTGACAGCGCGAACGTGGCACACGGATGGATGTATCCATACTCCTTGTCTGCGCCGCGCCGTCCGTCCGTGATCTCAGGTATGAACACATCGCCATCGACGAGCCTGCTCCTGCACCAGCCGCAGACTCCTCCGCGGCAGCGGTTCGGTCCCGCGATGCCCGCCCTTTCAAGAGCGACCATCATGTTCTCGTTTGCATTGCACGGGATATCGTATTCGTCGCCGCACATTTTCACCCTGAGACTGAACACCTTGTCCTTTGCCTCCGCGGGATATCCCGGGAGCGTCCACGGCTCCTTTATGGACCCGAAGATCTCTTTTCTGTAGTGCTTGAAGTCAAGTCCGAGCTTGCCGGCCTCGGCGTCGAGGAACTCATACATCGCCTGCGGACCAGATGCGAAAAGCGAGAACTTTTCACCGCCCGCGTACTTCTTTATCAGTTCGGCCGTGATGAAGCCGTGCTCGCAGCCCTTTGCCCTGCTGTCCGAGAGCACATTGACGAGCTTCACTTTGTCAGTCGCCTTCATGACCTCATCGAATTCCTCCGCGAAGAGGATGTCTTCTTTCGTCTTCGAGCCGTAGAGCACAGTCAGTCTGAAATCCTCATCGCCGCTCGCGATCGCCTTCGCCATCGAAAGTATCGGTGTGATGCCGGATCCTCCCGAGCAGGCGATCACGTGGTTCTCGTCCCTGAAGAACTCGTAGTAGAAGAGGCCCTGCGGTCCGGAGGTCCTGACCTCGTCGCCGGCTTTCCAGTTTTCTATGATGTACTTCGACAGAAATCCGTTCTCGACTTCCTTGACAGTCACATCTATGTATCCCTCGAGCGTTTCTGCCGGGCCCGAGCTTATGGAGACCGGCCTCGCGATGAGCTTGCCTTCTATCTCCTGACGGATGACCACGTACTGGCCCGCGCGGAAAAACGCCGGGTTCGTTCCGTTCTTCTTTCTGAGCCTGTACGTCTTCACGCCCTTGCCGCGGTCTGTGATGCTTTCTATCACGAAGATCTGCTCGTCCGGATGGCGCTCAGCTGCCTTCATATTGCATTTGAACATTGCTCCGGATCTTGCCGGAGGGGTCTCCTGGATCTTTTTCTCGCGTTCTTTCGGCTTGTTCGTGAAATATATGATATCTTTCAAACCGTAATTTTTGAGTTTAACCTTTGACATCTCACTAGCCCTCCATTTCTTCCAGAATGATCTTGCCCATGTCGTTGCCGTTCGTGTAGGTCATGTTGTATCCATCACCTCTTGCGCCGGCGGCTCCGACAGTCTTGAAGCCCCTGATCGGCTGGTCTTTTCTGATCGCCATCAGCCTCGACAGCATGGTATCCCACTCGTCTACCATGTAGCCGTATGTAGTGCCTTCAGGCGTATTCAGGAAGTGAGCAAAGGTCCACGGCGTCGCGAGTTCGATCTCTTCGATGCAGTCGTGGATTATGATGCCTGTATCCTTCTCGAAATTGTCCATGACTTTCTGGAAAAGTTCCTGCTTTCTGCGGACATATTCTCTCTGGGTGAAATCGCCCCAGACATCCTCCGTATAACATATCGTGAAGGTCATCACGGTCGTGCCCGCAGGCGACGCATCCGGATTCACGACGTTGTAGATCACGACCACGCTGTGAGTGTTGTCCTCGTACGACTTCGAGTCCTTTATGTTCTTTGCGTTGTCGAAGGATCCCGGCATGAATATGGTGTAGTCCTTTATGCCGAGCTCTTCTATGCTCTTGTTGCAGGCAACGTATGCATTGAAGAAGCGTATGCCGTGTTTTTCGGCGCTGACCCTTTTGAGTTCGCGTTCAGGTATCCTGAAGTTGTCGTCGAGCAGTCTGTTGTATGCGATCTCCGGATTCACATTGGCAAGCACGTAATTTGTCTCGACCATGCCTGCATCGGTCAGCACGCCGGTGACATTGCCGTCCCTGTCGGCACATACCTTATAGGCTTTCGTATTGAGCCAGAGTTCTCCTCCCAGCTCCCTGAACCGCTCGATTATGGCCATGGTCATGCCGTGAGCGTTGTCGCGCGTGATGCTTGGCTCGTACCTCGCATACATGTAGAACATCCATGCCTGATGCACAAAGCTCATCTTCGAATAATCCGCGCCGATGTATGTCCAGTAGACATCGAGGATGTCGATCGCGTCCTCAGGCATGCCGATGTTGCGCATGACCTCGTTGAACGGCCGCTCGGCCACCTTGAGGAAGTTCGGGAAATTCTTCATGAAGTACAGGGCGTCCGTCTTGAGGTATCCGTCCTTCTTCACATCGGACATGTGCGCCGAGAAGTAGTCGTTGGCATCGACGCACTCCTTCGCGAGCGACATGAATATCTTCATGGGTTCGCGGCTTCCCGGGACTATCTCTTCCATCTTTTCGATCACGTTTTCTACGCCCGTCGGGAGGGTCACATCGAAATGTCTGCCGCTTCTCGTGGTGCCTATCGCCCTGTACATCTCAGGGATCCACAGCCACTTGATGTCGAGACCGTGGTCTTCCATCATGATCCTGCCCGGAAGCGCCCATTCGCCCGGTTTGCCGAGCCCGCAGAATTCATGAAGCGAAGCGTCGAATTCGAACCGTCCTCTTACGAACGAGGACGCGCAGCCGCCCGGCAGATTGTGCTGGTCGAGCAGAAGAACTTTCTTGCCTGCCTTCGCGACCGTGACAGCTGCCGACATGCCGGCAAGACCCGCTCCGATCACGACGCAGTCGAACTTTTTGTTGCCCATGTGTATACTCCTTTCCCCAGACTGCAGTTGTTTACACTGATATTTTATCCTATTTTATTTCCCTGTGCTATACTGTGTGCATGAAGATAAAGCTCAATGACGCTGCGATCGAATACATGAAAAAACTCGGATTCTCCGACATCGTGCTGCTGACAGACAGCAGCAAAACGTGATGTACTCCCTCCCGCGAGGGGGTGTCGGTAAGTTTTACCGACGGAGACGGATCCGAGTTTGAGGGCACTCACATGTGCGCGGAATCGCCCGCAGGGAAGGTATACATCCCTCTCAGCGGCGTCATTCTTGATGATGAGCCCGGCATACGCTACGAAAAGCACCCGTGGCTCGAAGGCTTTGAGCTGGACGGCATCAGCGCCGCGCCTGTCTGCTGCGCGTGGCAGCCGCCTAAATAAAGTCTGTATCTTTTTTACATCGGCCCCTTGTCGAACAGGAAGCTCTTCCACTCCAGAGCACGGCTCTTCACCGGTCCTATG
>CACYHM010000202.1 GCA_902774195.1 uncultured Eubacteriales bacterium | reverse complement strand
GTGAAGCACACGGGAGTACCGGATGAGGGCGACTATATAAACTTCCAGTACGGCAGATACGATGCATCGGCAAGGACCGAGAGAGTTGACGGCGGGACCGGAGTCGTGATCAATTACAAACTGTCATATTACGACAGTGCATCGCAGGAGGATGCTCTCGATGAAAAGATAGCTGAGGTGCTCGAGAGCCTTGATCTTGACGAAAAGAGCGATTATGAAAAAGTGATCGCTATACACGACTGGCTTTGCGACAACGTGGAGTACGACTCTGCTGAAGGAAGCGACCTGAGGAGGACCGCGTATGACGCGATCGTGAACGGCACAGCCGTGTGCCAGGGGTATTCGAATGCTTTATACAGGATGCTGCTCGAAGCCGGAGTGGACAACAGGATAATATTCGGCGAGGGAGTGGATAACAGCGGAGATACTATGGCGCATACCTGGAACATAGTGGACCTGTACGGTAAGTATTACTACATAGATGTGACATGGGACGATTCGACAGGTACCAGGGACTATTTTCTGAGGCCGGCAGGGGAGTTCACGGACAGCCATATTCCGGGCAACGAGTACGCTGCCAACTTCTTTACAAAAAAATATCCGGTATCCGGAGATGAATTTACCTTTGATGTGGGAAAGCCGAATGCTGCGGTCATCTCGTGTGCAAAAAAGATGGCGGAGGCTCTGAGCTGACCGGGAGCCGCAGTACAGAAAAGGGGCAAAGAACATGGACAAGATCAAAATAATCAGACGCATAACAAAAAAACTGATCAGCGCGCCGGGGACCCCCGGGGAAAAAACAGAGACACAGCATCCCGTGCCTGACGATCTGACAGAAGAATTCAACGTCCCGTTCAGGGGAAGAGACGGCAATGAGCTTTACGCCGATATATACAGGCCGAAGGAGACCGGCGGAGAAAAGCTTCCGGTGATCGTTATCGTACACGGCGGAGGCCTGTTTGCCGGGAAGCCTGCCGCGGAGAGGGGAGCTGCCGAGGTCTTTGCGCGCAAGGGATATCTCGTATTTGTGCCTTCGTACCGCATGCTCATGGATGCAAATGCCTGCGAAGAGATCTCGGACATCTGCGCAGGTTTTGATTTTGCCGGGCAGGAGGCCGAAAGCCGCGGGGGAGACCTTGACCGGGTATTTGTCATAGCAGAGAGCGCGGGTGCATTCCTCGCGGAATATGCAGCCGCGATGCAAAAGTCGGAGAAGCTCTGCGGGCAGATCGGATATGAACCTCCGGATACTGTCATCAGGGCCATAGCATTTGTGAGCGGGATGTTCTATACGACACGCAAAGATCCTCTCGGCATGTTCTATCCGTCGGCTATATACGGGGAGAGGCTTAAGGACGATGGATTCATGGCATACATGGATCCTGAGAACGAAGAGGTAGCTGCGAATCTTCCGCCGTCGATACTCCTGACCAGCAGAAACGACTTCCTGAGAGGGTATACGATGAAGTACGCAGAAGCGTTAAAAAAAGCAGGGATACCGAACCGGCTGGTGTACTACGCAGAAAAGAAGAAGGAGCTCGTACACGCCTTTGTGACGCTCTGGCCTGAATTGCCTGAGGCAAAGGATGCTGCGGCAAAGATAGATGAGTGGTTCAGAAACGTCTGATGCAGGATATCCGGTTTAGATTTATGATAATGGATTCAGACAAAGAAAAACAGACAAATCAGACGGGCAGGATCAGAACGGCAAGTTCCGTACGGTACATGCCGTATGTAACGGGCGCGATGAGCAGAGCCTCATACTGGTCAGACAAAATCAGTGATCCGAAGAAGCTGCTTGCAGACAGGGAAGAGATCGCGCAGCTGAACAGGTCCATCCTGGAAAAGTCAGCCGAGATGACTGATATGGCTGCATGGAGCGAGACCGGATATGACATAAAGAAAATGGTCGGCAAACTGGTCGGAAAGGCTGTCTATGATTCAGAATGGCTGAACAAAGCAGGAGTAAAATACGATTCCTCCGGTGCTGAAACAGATTACGATGCTCTGATCGCGCTGTGCGTGGATCCGGCTGTTTTCGGGTCGGATGGAGATGATCCCGCTGCAGTCATCTCTGGCACAGGGATGTATGAGTTCGCTGTCTGCACCACCAGGACCAGCCTGACGATATACCCTTCAAAACAGCCACTTCAGGATGACCCGTTCGATATCGACTTCGACTACAACTATCTGACACAGGTAAAGGTGAACGAGCCGCTAATTCTGAGGACCAGATCCCGCGCACTTCCTGACGGGAGCTGGTATTACTCTGCGATCTCCACTTGCGGCGAGGGATGGATCCCGGCAGACTGTGTGGCGATCTGCAAAGATAAAGAAGAATGGCTGGATGCGTGGCATCATCCGGCGGATCAGATGCTGGTGGTATTGGACGGCATGATGCGGACAGAAGGATCGAACACCCAGCCCGAGACATCGAACCGCTGGCTTTCCATGGGCACGCGCCTGCAGCTGGCTGCAGAAGAAGAGGCGAAGGGCATGATAGGCGGAAGGTCGGCGTACAACAACTATGTCGTGTGGATGCCTGTAAGGAAGCCGGACGGCACATATGAAAAGAAACTGTCGCTGATCAGCGGGAACCGCAAGGTGAGCGAGGGCGTACCGGCTCTTACCGCAGAGAATTTACTGGAAGTTGCCTTCAACGCACTTGGTGATGTCTATGGATGGGGAAGCATGCTCAGTGCAGATGACTGTTCAGGCTACATACGCGATGTATACAGCTGCTTCGGCCTCGATATGCCGAGAAGCTCAAACCGCAACAGCGGAGCGATGAAGAGTTACAGTCTCAGCGGCATGGGCGATAATGAGAAAGCGTCATTCATAAAGACGCTTCCTCCGGGAACAGACCTGATGATAAGCGGACATGAGATGATGTATCTGGGTCATGAGGGAGACCGGATGTACGTGATAAGCCCTGTCTGCGACCTGCGTCTGCCGGGAGACAGTGAAAATACAAGAGTCCTCGGCACGGTCATCAACACTCTGGATATATGGAGAGAGGACGATCAGACGTGGCTGCATCATATGTATGAGGCGATGATACCTTTCTGCAGCGCGGATACATTATAACTGTTGTAATCCGGCCCTTTTTATGCTACAATCAGCAAGCTGGTTAAAAAGCAATACAGCAAACATATTATAATTAGCCGTGGAGGATTGACCGAGTGGCTAAGGAGCCTGATTGGAAATCAGGTAAGGCGTAACAGCCCCGTGGGTTCGAGTCCCATGTCCTCCGCCAGA
>CACYHM010000201.1 GCA_902774195.1 uncultured Eubacteriales bacterium | reverse complement strand
CGAAGATGAATTCGAAGAGGAGATGACCATCGTAAGAAGAAAACAGGTAGAGCTGTCGCCGATGGTGGCAGAAGAAGCGGTGCTCCAGATGGAGATGCTAGGACACGACTTCTTCGTGTTCCTCGACATGGACACGAACGATGTAAGTGTCGTGTACAAGCGCAAGGGCAACGCTTACGGACTTATTGAAACCAAGAGATAGGATAGTGATTTATGGCATTCAACGATTGGGAACCGGATGATCTTCTGGATTTTCATTACGATAATCCGGCCCCGAAACCAAACGTCAAAGCGGACGTCAGGGCAAAAGCCGAAAACGATATAAAGGATGATTTCGAAGTATTCGACAGGCTGATAGAGCAGAACAGGCAGCAGGGCATAACGGACTACCGGCAGGCCGCGCCTGAAAGACAGCAGGCCCCGGCGAATAAGCCGCATACCGGCAGGGGCCTGGACGATTCCTTCGATTTTTACGACGAACTGAAGCGCAGCGAGATCTCTTCTCGAAGAAGCGATCCCGCCGGTTATTATTACGATACGCCGAAAACGGAGCCGGCAAGACCGCAGAGGACAGAGCCGAAAAGGCCTCCTAAGGTCGATCCGCTTCCTGAGGACCACTTCTTCGAGAGGTTCGACAGACAGCGCAGCGAGCGTTCAAGGAAGCAGCCGGTAGAGCTGCCTGAAGAGAAAAAGTTCCGCTCGCCTGTGGAACTCGATGCCATCAAGCAGGCATCTCAGGACGCCTACGACAGGTACCGCAGCAACTACGTGAAGAACCGCGCGAAAATGGCGGGGAAGCTCGAGCTCAATAAGGGCATGCGCATACTGATGGCCGTCTACGGCGTGACTCTCGTCTCGTTCCTGCTGTCGATGACCATCATGAACGTGCTGCCGGGAGGCATGCTGATCGCTCTTTATGTGGTCCTGGGTCTTCTGACAGCCGTCATATTCATGCAGATGCGCAGAAGGAAGATCAAGGTGTGGGCAAGACGGCTGGCGACCGTGCTCGCTGTGTTCTTGATATTCCTGTACGGGATGGGCACTGTCTACGCCATGGGAACGCTCTCGTTCCTGAGTTCGACCTCGGTGGACAACGATTACGCCGTAGCGAATATCACCAAGGATCCGTTCAACGTGGTCATCACGGGCATAGACACCACCGGCACGATCGATGAAGAGGGAAGATCCGACGTGAACATGATCGTCACCGTCAATCCAAAGACGGGACAGATCCTGATGACTTCCATCCCGAGAGACTACGAGATATACATGCCTGACCACGACAATGCGGTCGACAAGCTCACGCATACAGGTATGTACGGAGTCCCGACGACCATAGGCGCAGAAGAGAATCTGCTCGACATGACCGCCAACTACTATGTCAAGGTCAACTTCACCACGGTCGAGAAATTCATAGACGCGATCGGCGGAGTGGACGTGTATTCCGAGAATGAATTCACTCCTTCGTACAACGCCTATCCGGACGACAAGGAAGCTCCTCCGGAGGTCGAGGGCTGGACGGTCAAGGAGGGCATGAACCACATGACCGGCGCCCAGGCCCTTGTTTTCGCCAGGGAGCGTAAAGCGTTCGACGACGGAGACAGGACGAGGATCAAGAACCAGCAGGCCGTGTTCGAGGCCATGATCAAGAAGGCCACGAGCAGCAAGACGATGCTGATGAGCTACAACAAGATCCTCTCGAGCCTGAAGAAATACTTCGAGATGAGCTTCAGCTCGAAGGAGCTCCGCGCTCTGGTCAAGTACCAGCTCAGAAAGAATCCGAGCTGGCTGATATACAGGAACCAGATCACCGGCGGCGACGGTTCGATGACCACATACACGACCGGCGACGAGTACTGCTATGTCATGACACAGGATGCGGAAAGCATCGGCAACGCCAAGTCGCTCATACAGGCCGTCATGAACGGCCAGCAGCTCGAAAAGGACGATGAGGGAGATGTCCATATCGTCCAGACCGAAGAGGGCGAAGGCACGGAAGAAACAACAGAAGAATAGCGAAAGAACAGCAAAAGGAAAGGAAGTAAATGCTCGAGGATCTGATGGGACTTCTTATCAGTATCAGGGTGACGGATATCGTGGATATCATCATCGTTGCATTCCTCCTGTACAAGCTGCTTGAGTTCATAAAAGAAACAAGAGCTCAGCAGCTGTTCAGGGGCATCCTTTTGATTGTCGCCGCATTCATCGCGTCCGAGGTCTTCGATCTGAGCCTTCTCAACTGGCTCCTGACGAGCCTGGTCACGGTAGGACTCATAGCGGTGGTCATCGTATTCCAGCCTGAGATAAGGCGCGCTCTCGAACAGCTCGGAAGAAGAGGCTTCATAACGGGGACCTTCAGGGATCTGAGCAAGGAGGAGAGCTACGCTACCGTGCACATACTGGTCGACGCCGTCGACGATTTCTCTTCGACGCGCACCGGAGCACTGATCGCGATCGAACAGGAGACCACACTGGCGGACATCATCGAGACGGGAGTAGTCATAGACGGAGAGATGTCGGTGAGGCTGCTCGGCAACCTCTTCTATGAGGGCTCACCGCTGCATGACGGCGCTGTCATCGTAAGGGGCAACAAGGTCTACGCGGCCAGCTGCGTGCTGCCGCTCACCAGCCGCCAGGACATAGGCAAGAACCTCGGCACCAGGCACAGAGCGGGTCTCGGACTCAGCGAAGTGTCGGATGCCTTCATCATCATAGTATCTGAAGAGACGGGGGCAATCTCTGTCGCCAGAAACGGCGAACTCAGCAGGTTCCTCGATCTCAAGTCCCTCGAAAAAATGCTGCTCGATATCTACATCCAGTCGGATGAGGACCGCGGCCTGCTTTCGAGATTCAAAGTAAGGAAAGGAACGGAGAAGAAGTGACACCTAGAGGCCGGAAGATCGTGAATATGGTGCTGGCTGTACTGGTGGCCATCGCGGCGTGGGTGTTCGTCATCATCAATTATGATCCGATGACCGACATCACCTACACAGATGTTCCCGTGACTTTCACAGGAGAAGAGGCGCTGGCAGAAAGAGGCCTTGCCGTCGTGCAGACGAGTGTCGACGGCCTGTCAGTGACGCTGAGCCAGAAACGTGTCGACGCGAGCAGGATAGGCCCGGAGGACATCACTGTCCTGGCAGATCTGAGCGAATGCGTTGCCGGAGATAACAGAGTCGATCTCAGGATAAGCGGACCGGAAGGCACCACCGTGCTCGAGGCGGATAAGTCTGTTGCTGAGGTCAGTGTAGGCAGGGCCAAGAGAGACG
>CACYHM010000200.1 GCA_902774195.1 uncultured Eubacteriales bacterium | reverse complement strand
GGCGCTCCGGAGTTGTACTGGACTTTCCCGTTATGCACCAGAGGCGCTCCCCCGGCCATTGCCTCTTCTACCGTGAACACGGCATCGAGAGGTTCATACTCGACCTCGATGAGGTCTCTGGCCTTTATCGCTTCTTCGAGAGTCTCGGCTACGACCGCCGCGACCCTGTCGCCCACGTGCCTGACCTTCTTGTTTATCAGCTTCCTGTCGTGCGGCGACGGCTCCGGATTGCCCTGGCCGGCCGACATGTATGTGGCGTCCGAACAGTTGTATGCCGTTATTACCTTGATCACTCCCGGAAGGGCCTCCGCCTTCGAAGTGTCCACCTTGTTGACATAGGCGTGAGCATACGGTGAACGCAGGACGACCATGTAGCAGGTGTCTTCGTCCACGTAATCCTCTACGAAGGCCCTCTCGCCCGAAACGAGCTGAGGCGCATCGATCTTAGGCATGACCTTTCCGACCGCTTTGAGATGAGGCCTGAATTCAGGCGCGATCTCGGTCTTGTACTCACCGCTTTTTATCTTTTCCTTTATGAGCTCCGCAGCGAGATAGTAATGCTCATAGCTTGCGTCTCTGATGAATATGCCTGAGAGAGCATCCTTTACGTCTTCTCTTGTCGGAGACGGATTTTTCTCGAACAGCCATGTCATCAGCAGGGCCGCGGCCGGAGCGTTATACGCACTCTGGACTACGCCGGCATCGATGAGAGCCTGCTGCACGACCGTAAGGTGCATCGAGTCTCCGAGGCTGTCAGGAGTGATGATCTCGCATCCCTCTGCCTCTCCGGCAAGCACCAGATTCGAGAATACAGGCGTGCCGTCGAGCAGTACCGTATCGCTCCCGCAGAAGCCCTCCGCATCATCGCTGTCGCGGACGGCGAAATTGCCGTTCATCAGGAGCATATCGCGGAGCCTCTTTACCGGGTCGATATCGAATGACCTTTTCTTACCGTTTATTGTGCAAGTGATCATGTCTATACCTCCTTCCCCGTAAGCTGTCTGTGAAGATCGAAAGCTGTCACCGCGATCAGGTAGCGCTTGTAAGCGTCGCTTCCGAACATGTCGTCGGCGGTTTCAAGGCCCGTGCAGGTCCTGACCATCTCAATGATATCCTCTTCACTTACATCAGGCTCTTTTCTGAACTTCTTTTCAAGGTCGCAGAAGTGCAGCAGCCCGGCGTTCTTGACAGCGCCGTTCAGGCAGATGCCCTCATCGGACATCGCCGCGCTCATCGTCAGGACAGCATGGCTCTGCGCCGTATTGGCATAGCGCTTCGAAGCCATCTTTATATCCTTTGGCACTGTGACCGATGTGATAAGTGCGTCACATTTGCCACCTATATATTCTGCTATACCGGCTCTGCTTTTCTTTCCGTCCCTGCCCAGCAGTTCGATCACGGCTCCGGCCGCCGAAAGCGACGGGATCAGGTAGGAGTCATCCCTCTTTGCCGCTATGTTGCCGCCTATGGTCGCCATGTTGCGCTTAGTGCGGGACGCCATGAAGAGCGCAGCTTCCTTCAGCCATTCCGGAGTCTTAGGGGACTCGACCAGTTCCTGGAAGGTCGTCATTGCGCCGATCGTGACACAGCCGGCATCTTCGCTGATGCCCTTCAGCCCGCTGCACTTCTTCAGAGAGATCAGCGTGTCCGCCTTTTCTGCTGTCTCAGAACCCAGGCGGTTCACTTCGGTCCCTCCTGCGAGGAAGGCATCTCTGGCTGTCTTTGCGCCGATCGCCTCTTCAGGGCTTTTTGCCATTAACAGTTTGTTTGCCATAAAGATCTCCTCCGTTACCCTACTTGAACGGCATCGGTTCCGGATATTCGGTGATGCCCTGTGAATTGACCATCTCGGCTTCTTTGTCCTTGCCGAGATGCCTCAGCATGGTCTTCTTTACTGCACGGAATATGTTCTCGTAGCCCGTGCACCTGCAGAGATGTCCGGAGAGAGCCTTTCTGAGCTCATCATCCGTATACTCCCTGCCGGAGTTGACTATCTCCCAGCTCGTCATGATGAAGCCCGGTGTGCAGAATCCGCACTGTATAGCTCCCTCGTCCACAAACGCCTGCTGGATATCCGAGAGTTCGCCGTTCGGACCTGTAAGGCCCTCGAGCGTCCATATCTCCTTGCCCTCGGCCCAGACCGCGAGGTAGATGCATGAGTTGAAGCCCTCTCCGTTTATTATGACGGTGCATGCGCCGCATTCCCCTACTTCGCAGCCCTTCTTGACAGATGTCAGATGCAGGTCGTTTCTGAGCATGTCGGTGAGAGACGATCTGACATCGACGACCTGCTCGATCTCCTTGCCGTTTACCGTGCAGTGCACGACTTTGTACTGTTTAGCCATCGACCTCACCTCCTGCCTGCTCAACACAGTCCCTGAGAGCGCGCTCCGCCATGACTACGGATATGTGCTGGCGGAGAGCCTTTCCGGCACGCCAGCTGTCACGCGGATTTATGTCCTCGAGGACGGTCTCTGCGAATTTCTTTATGTTGGCTTCAGTTATCTTCTTTCCGTTTATGAAAGCCTCGGCGCTTGGTGCTCTGACCGGTATCGGCGATGCCACCCCGTAGCCTATGCGGACGCGCTCGAATGACTTCTTGTCACTGCTCAGAACGACATTTACAGAGCATCCGGTCGTCGCTATGTCGAGGGCGTTTCTCATCGAATACTTGATGTAGTGGCCGAAGCAGTTCTCATATGACTCCTTCGGGATGAGTATCGCCGTCTGTATCTCGGCAGGCTTTATGTCGACGACTTTGGCCTTGATGTAGAAGTCCTTTATCGGAACGCGCCTGACGCCTTCCGGCCCGGTCAGCTCGATCACGGCGTCCCACGCCATCAGTGTAGATGCCGAGTCGGCCGAGGTAACACCGTTGCAGGTGTTGCCGCCGATGGTGCCGATCGCCCTTATCTGAGGACCGCCAACCATGTCTACGGCCTCGCCGAGCACGTTGATATATTTCTGTATTATCGGGTCTTTCGTTATATGCGAGAAGCTTGTCAGCGATCCTATGCGGATATTCTCCTCTTCATCTATCGATACTCCTCTGAGCTCGTCGAGCATGTATATGCTGACGAATTCTTTTCCGGCCCTTCTGCCTTCTCTTATCTGGACGAGAACATCCGAGCCTCCCGCGAGTATCTGCGCTTCAGGGTGTTCCTGCAGCAGCCTGATGGCATCCTTTACGCTTTCGGCTTCATACAGCGCTTTCATGTCATACATACTACCTGCCCTCCTTTCCCTGTTCTTCCTGTCTCCACGGGTCGTTTATGAG
>CACYHM010000199.1 GCA_902774195.1 uncultured Eubacteriales bacterium | reverse complement strand
ATTGGCGAGAACTGCATTGCTGCACATCTTTTTGATACTTCCATAAGTCTTCAACTCCTTTGAAAATTATAGTTATAACTATGATTTACAATATCGTTTGCGGCCGGACCGCGGATCCGGTCACAGAGTGCTGTGAGACGTTTTGACGACCTCATCCACACACATATCATTATCGCACTTTTTACGTGAAAGTAAAAGTATATATTCTATATTTCCCTTGGTTCCTTTGATCGGAGACCACGAAAGCGCATGCGGATACAATCCGTTGTCCGAAGCGTATCCTATGACCTTGTTTATGACCTCTTTGTGCACCTCCGGGTCCCTCACGATGCCTCCCTTTCCGACCTGTTCCCTGCCGGCTTCAAACTGAGGTTTGACGAGGCAGACTACCTGTCCGTCATCGGACAGAACGCTGTCCGCCACAGGCAGCATATGGCTGAGAGAGATGAAGCTGACATCGACAGAAATGAGGTCGACCGGCTCCCGGATAAGCGAAGTGTCCAGATAGCGGATATTTGTCTTTTCCATGTTGACGACCCGCTCATCTGTCCGCAGCTTGTAGTCGAGCTGGCCGTATCCCACGTCTATCGCATAGACCTTCGAAGCTCCGTGCTGCAGCATACAGTCCGTGAACCCTCCTGTGGACGCGCCCATGTCCATGCATACCTTTCCCTTGCAGTCTACGCCCCACTCTTCTATCGCCTTTTCGAGTTTGAGGCCTCCCCTGCTGACATAAGGGCATTCCTTTCCGGTGACAGCGATCTCTGCTTCCGTATCAAAAACAGAGCCGGGCTTGTCCTCGACTCTGCCGCCGACCGTAACAAGCCCCGCCATTATAGTGCGTTTAGCTTTCTCGCGGGATTCCGCAAGGCCTCTGTTCACAAGGAGTACATCCAGTCTTTCTTTCATGTCACTTGTTCCTTGATTCGAGCTGAAGAGCCAGATCTCTGAAGAAAGAAGCCCTTTCTCCGTACGGCGCAAGCGCATCGCATGCTTCAACGGTCAGCCGGTGCAGTTCTCTCTTTGCAGCTTCCATCCCGTGGACGCATACATAATTGCATTTGTCCTGGGCAAGATCCTTTCCGGTGCTCTTTCCGAGTATTTCGGCATCCCCTTCGAAATCGAGTATGTCGTCCAGTATCTGAAAAGCGATGCCAAGATCGACGGCATAGACAGTGAATGCCGAGAGTACGTCTGCATCAGCGCGCGAAAGCATAAGTCCCGCGCGTACAGGCGCTGTGATAAGATCTGCGGTCTTGTGTTCTTCTATATATTTCACAAGCCCTGCTGTGGCTTTTTTGTTCTCTCCTGTGACATCCGCGGTCTGTCCCGCTATCATGCCGGACGCTCCCGCTCTGCTCATGATCTCATGAGCGGCCCTCGCATGACAGTACATCGCTTCAGGATCGTCCCTGAATTTCAGAGGCTCTCCCGTGACCGTCTCGGCGGCAACAGAAAGGAGACCGTCTCCGGCCAGTATGGCCATCGCTTCGCCGTATACCTTGTGATTTGTCGGTCTGCCGCGTCTGAGATCATCATTGTCCATGGCCGGCAGATCGTCGTGTATAAGTGAATACGTATGGATATATTCGAGAGAAAGAGCATAAGGAAGGGCCTCTTCGATGTCTCCGCCGGCAAATTCACATGCGGCAAGAAGCAGGGCCGGTCTCAGTCTCTTTCCGCCTACTTCAAGGCTGTATGCCATGGCTTCCCTAAGGATCAGCGCCTCATCCGGAAGGTCGGGAAGCAGATCTGTAAGATGTTCATTGATCAGCGATCTGTAGTCTTCAAAGCTGTGCATCTTTCAGTTCTCCGTTCTCGTATATCTGTATCTTCTGCTCTGCGCTGTCGAGTATCTCTTTGCAGTAAGCGGCTTCCTTCATGCCCTCGTCGAAGAGCCTGAGAGAATCCTCGAGAGTGGTCGCCTGTCTGCCTATCTCTGCAGCTGCATCCTGCAGTTTCTTCATGGATTCAGTAAAAGTCTTTTCAGCCATTTCCGACCTCACTTTTTCTCCGGCGTGACTTCGATGGCCTTTGCCGTGAAGCTGCCGCCGTTCATCATTATCTTATATTCATCCCCTGCCGTGATACCGGCGATGCCGGCTACTATTCCGCCGCTTCCGTCAGTTACGGCGGCATATCCTTTTGAGAATATGCTGCGCGGATCGTTTTCCCTGAGGATTATGAGCGCCTTTTCGACTTCGCTTCTGGCTTCCGCTATCCTGGCCTTCATGCCTGTGCGAAGGAGCTCTCTACCTGTATCGAGCACGCGCCTTTCCGATGCTATCTTCTGTCCGGCCGAGGTTATGAGCATCTGCCTGCTCTTTTCTATATCCTCTCTGAGCTGATGTGTATCCATGACAGCCATATCAGCAGCTGCTGTAGGAGTCTCGGCTCTTGCATCGGCGGCAAAATCGCATATGGAAAAGTCCACTTCGTGGCCGACAGCGCTTATGACCGGTATCTCCGAAGCGAAGACTGCGCGGGCCACATCCTCATCGTTGAAGGCTGCCAGGTCCTCAGCAGAACCGCCTCCCCGCCCGACTATCAGAGTGTCGATGCGGGTCCCTGATGCGCTTAATCTGTTCGCCTCTCTTATGTTTTCACATATGCTGTTCACAGCTCCTATGCCCTGTACGACAGTCGGGAATATGACGATATCCGTCAGATCGTTCTTTGCGGTGATGATCTTGCGTATATCTTCGACAGCTGCTCCGGTCGCTGATGTCACGACGCCGACTCTGTACGGGAACTGAGGTATCGGTTTCTTATATTTCTTATCGAAGAGCCCCTCTTTTTCGAGCTTGTCTCTGACCCTCCTGAATTCCGCGGCAAGATCGCCCTCGCCCGCCGCTTCGACGTGTCTGATGCTGAGCGAATAGGTTCCTCCTCTTGCGTAAGGACTGATATCGCATATGACGACGACTTTCTTGCCGTCCTCAACCAGGCTCATATCGATCTTTGCAGTATTGGATCCCCATATCGCGCACCTGATCTGGGAATCTGCGTCTTTAAGGGTCAGATAGTAATGCTGGCCTCCTCTGGAAAGACCGGATATCTCTCCTTCGACCGCGAGCCCCCTCAGGTTCAGATCATCTCTGAGTTTCTTTGCTATGTATTCATTTACCTGTGAAACGCTTACCGGTTTCATGTGACCTCCGTGCGAGCAAAGCGATGCCGGCAGCGTTGTCCCCGCTGAGATCCGGATCTCCGAATATGATGTTCCGGCTTTCCGCCTTAAGTGATATGAGCTTCCTTACGGTCATGCTCGAAGCGACTCCGCC
>CACYHM010000198.1 GCA_902774195.1 uncultured Eubacteriales bacterium | reverse complement strand
TATCATCGCTCTCATCGCTTACCTGATCGCTTCTTCGAAGGGAGCAGGAGCTCAGGCTATCATGAACCTGGTAGAGAACGCATGGGGCGCATTCGGCGCTTCGTTCGGACCTGTCATCATCATGTCGCTCTTCTGGAGAGAGTTCAACTATAAGGGCGCTATCGCCGGTATCATCGCCGGATTCGTGGTCGACCTCGGCTGGCTCTTCGGCGGACTCTCCGCTTCGACTGGCGTATACGAACTGCTGCCTGGATTCATCGCAGGTATGCTCGTAGGATTCATCGTTGCCAAGGTCACACCGACTCTTGACAAGGAAAGAGCTGTATTCGACAAGTCGAGAGAGCGCGACGCTCTGGCTGACTGATCTGGGTAATCAGCAACTATAACAAAAAATAGGGAAGCAGTCCGGTAGGGCTGCTTCTTTTTCTGGCCGGATCTGAGCCGCAGGCTCGTCGCAGACATCCTTCCCTCACTGTCACGTTCAGTGCAGGATGTCTGTTGCGCGCGGCAGCAAAAGGCGGTCACATGATCCCGGGGCAGTATATAAGCCGCAGGCTCGTCGCAGACATCCTTCCCTCGCTGCCACGCTCGGTACAGGACGTCCGCTGCGCGCGGCAGCAGAATGACAGGTTTAAGTTCTGTTTAAAGTACTGCGCTCATAATGTGGGTGTAAGAGGAGGAAGGCAGCATGAAAAAAGGCAATAAGTTAAGAAAACTGGCTGCGGCTGCAATGGCCGCCGCGCTCATCCTGGCCATGTGCGGATGCGGCGCGCAGAAAACAACGGAGACTGCGGACACGGATGACAGCTCCGCGGTGAAATACCTGACCAAAGAGGATATCACCGTAAACGAAGAGATCAGCAACGATCAGGACGGCGAACATGCGATCGAGGTCAGCGGCGAAACGAAGGAATACTCCAACGTGGGCGTGACCAAGACGGGCGAAGCCGACGGGGACGAAGCGGACTTCTACGGAGAGAACTCCGCGGTGTTCACCACTGAATCGGGCACGCTTACGGTAAAGGATTCTCTGATCGAGACCGACGGGACTCACGCTAACGCGGTGTTCTCTTACGGAAAGGGGAGCACGGTCAATATCTCTGACTCGGTGATCGAGACCAAGGGCAACTGTTCGGGAGGCCTGATGACTACCGGAGGAGGCACGACCAATGCCAGTAATCTGACCATCAATACTGCGGGAAGGTCATCCGCAGCGATAAGATCCGACAGGGGCGGCGGGACTGTGAACGTCGATAAAGGCTATTACAAGACGACCGGAACCGGGTCGCCTGTCATATACTCGACAGCGGATATCACAGTAAGCAATGCATACATGGAATCGACAGCCTCTCAGGGCGTGGTGGTCGAAGGCAAGAACTCGGTGGCTCTCAATGATGTCACGCTGATCGCCGACAACAATAAGAAAAACAGCGACAAGTCCGATCTTTATCAGGCTGTCATGATATATCAGTCGATGTCCGGCGATGCCGACGAGGGAACTTCATCATTCAGTGCGAGCGGCAGCTCCATCACGAACAAGAACGGAGATGTCTTCTTCGTGAACAATACGGCTACGAAGATCTCGCTGACTGATACTGAGATCACCAACGAGGACAAGGACGGGGCGTTCCTTAGGGCTGAAGCGGCCGGATGGGGCAGCGAGGGCTCAAACGGCGGCAAGGTCGAACTGACTGCATCGAAGCAGAAGATAGACGGCAATATCCTCGTAGATGATGTGTCGGCCCTCAATCTGTATCTGAAAGACGGATCGTCCTTCACGGGAGCGGTGAATCCGAACGGACAGACCGGCGACGTATACGTCGAGATCGAGAAGGGGAGCACGTGGAAGCTCACTGCGGATTCATACGTCTCAGGCCTTACGGTAGACAAGGGGTCCGCTATAGACCTGAACGGACACAAACTCTATGTGGACGGCAAGGAGTATAACGAGGGATCCGCTTCTACAGGCGAGGCCTTCGAGATAAAGACAGAGAGCTCGGGCGGAGGCCAGGGAGGCATGCCGGGAGACGGGCAGGCTCCTCCTGACGGCGGTCAGGGCGGACCTGGAGGAACACCTCCGGACGGAGAACCTCCTGCAAAACCTGAATAGGCAGATATGTACAAAAGTACCGGACTTTTCGAAGTCCGGTATTTTTTAAAATACTGAAAGATTGATTCTAACAGGAGCTCCTGCGTGGTATCATAACTCCGTATGAAAAGAGCGTTTTACAGCAAGGTAGTCAGATACAGAAAGATCATAATGGTTGCATTCGCGGTCATAACGGTAATGAGCGCGATGATGTACCCGAAGATTTATGTTGACTACGATATCATCAATTACCTTCCTCAGAAGTCTCCGTCCATAGTCGCCATGAACCTGATGAAAAAAGAGTTCGACGGCGACATACCTAACGTGAGGATAATGCTCCGGGACGTAGACAAAAAGGAGGCTCTTGACTACAAGAGGAAGATCGAGGCAGTGGACGGTGTCAAATCCGTAATGTGGATAGATACCATGATGCCTGCAGACATGCCTCTCGAGATGTATCCGAAAAGCATGCTCGACGCGTATTACAAGGACGGAAACGCGCTGTTCAATGTCACCGTTGACTCTGACAAACAGCTCGATACCATACCTCAGCTGTATGACGTGATAGGCGAAGACAACCTGATGACCGGCAATGCAGTCATAACAGTAGTCGCGACTGTAAATACCGTCAAAGAGGTAGTGCTCATAACTATCATAGCGATACTGTTCCTGCTTTTTGTGCTCGCTATCACAACTCCTTCGTGGGCGGAGCCTTTTATAGTGCTCTTCGGACTCGGAGTAGGGGTCATAATCAATTCGGGCACGAATCTGATATTCGGCAAGATATCGTTCGTTACGAATGCCACGGGAGTCGTGCTGCAGATGGCGGTCGCGCTGGATTATTCGGTATTCCTGATCCACAGGTTCGAAGAGTGCAGAAAGAATGCTGAGCCTGAAGAGGCGATGGTGGACGCTCTTGTCCTGTCGTCGTCATCGATAATATCGAGCGGCCTCACTACGGTGATCGGATTCCTGGCTCTTGCTACCATGCGCTTTCTGCTCGGAGCAGATATGGGCGTCGCTCTTTCGAAGGGAGTCGCTATAAGCCTCGTTACTACACTGGTATTCATGCCGGGAGTCATACTCGGAACGTACAAGTGGATAGAAAAGACGAAGCACCGCAGACTCATTCCGTCGTTCGAAAAATTCGGAAAACTCGTTTGCAGGGTGACCATGCCGATGATGATCGTATTCGTTCTGCTT
>CACYHM010000197.1 GCA_902774195.1 uncultured Eubacteriales bacterium | reverse complement strand
GCCCCAGCTCATCGCTGTCGAGACAGGAGTGCAGACAGCTCCGCAGCCGAAGCCGTCGTATACCGCTGCGTCGACGTGGACGCAGTATTCGCGTCCGTACTCGAGGATGTCATTTTTCTTCCATGCCTCGCACCACGCGCACTTAGCGATATACGTCTGATAAGTCGGCTCTGCTCTCAGCATGCCGAACTCCATCTGACCGTCGTAGTCAGGCTTCCATTCTCCGTAAGCCTGGTTGGTCCACAGATCTACCGGATCGCCGTTGGCCCTGGCTCTTGCCGCCATCCTGGCTCCGCGCTCCCTGCCGTATCTGATCATGCCCTTCTGTATCGCATCGCGTCCCGCCTCGCCTTTGGCCTCTATGGCCGCGCGGCTGAGAAAAGCGAACATCATCGCCTGATTTTCTATCTTAAGTCCAGCCATCCCTATTTACCCTCTTTTTCGGCTTCGGCCAGCCTCTCGAGTATCGAGTGAGCGGCGATATTGCCCTCGCCGACAGCCTTCGTGATCTGGTAAGGCCTGCCCGTGCAGTCTCCCGCCGCGAAGCAGCCCTTGTAGTTCGTCTCCTGGTTCCTGTCGACTACTATGTGGGCCCCGTCGATCTCAAGCCCCGAGAACAGTGTCGAAGGCGCGATCGCAGGTCTCAGTATGAATACTCCGTCCACATCGATCTTCGTGCCGTCGGTCAGCTCGAGAGACTCGACCTTCATGCCGCCGTCCAGCTTCTTTGGAGGCATCTTCAGTATCTCCACATTCGCCGCATCGCTCGAATATCCGAAGCTCGTGTATACATACAGCTTCTCTGCGATCTCCTCAAGATAGCGGAGGTCGTGTTCCATGCGCTCATCCGTGCAGTACGCGGCGATCGTCTTTCCCTTGTAGAGGAAGCCGTCGCAGGTCGCGCAGTAGCTGACGCCCATGCCGAGGAGCCTGTCCTCGTTCTCCATGCCCTTCGCGGCCGCTATGCCTGTCGAGAGAAGCAGTGTCTTCGCCTCGTACATGTCGTTGTCGGCGAGTATCATGAAATGGCCGCCCATGTCGGCGATGTTGGTGACCCTCTTCTCGGTCAGCTCGAGGCCCATCTCCTTCGCCTGCTCGCGGAACTTCATGTTGAGCTCCGCTCCGCTCACCATCGGAACGCCCGGATAGTTGGCGATCTTTTCGGACTTGCCTACTTTATCGCTCAGCGCTTCCGAGCCGAACCAGACTATCTCCTTGTTGTGAAGTTTCAGAGTGAGCGCAGCCGACAGTCCCGCCGGCCCCGTTCCTACTATAGCTACGTCGTACATCAACTCAATTCCCCTTTCGCCTTTTATTTCGCTTCTTCCATCTTGTTGCGCAGCCAGTCCGTCCATGCGTCGAAGTTCTCGCCCGTCTTTGCGGATACGAAGAACACCTCAGCCATCGGATTGAGATCGTGCACCCTCTTTACGAAGGCCTCATCGTCGAACTCGAAGAACTTTCTGGTGTCGACCTTGTTGACGATGACCGCCTGACATATCGTGAACATCAGAGGATACTTCAGAGGCTTGTCGTCGCCTTCAGGAAGTGAGAGTATCTCGACATTCAGGTTCGCGCCCGTGTCCTGCTCGGCCGGGCATACCAGATTCCCCACGTTCTCGAGGAATATGAGGTCGAGTCCCGCCGTGTCGAACTCGTTGAGAGCCTCCATGGTCATCGCCGCGTCCATCGCGCATTCGCCGCCCGTATGGATCTGCATCGTGCGCACGCCCGCTTCCGCCATCTTCTCGGCATCGACAGTCGCGTCTATGTCGGCCTCCATAACGCCGATAGTGTACTCATCGCCGAGGTCGTCTATGGTCCTCAGAAGAGTCGTAGTCTTGCCCGAGCCCGGCGACGCCATGATGTTGACCATCAGAGTGCCGTTCTTCTTGTTGAAAGCCCTGACCTCGCCCGCGATGCGGTCGTTTTCTTCAAAAATGCCTACATTTACATCTATTACCTTTACTGCCATGTCTGTCTCCTTACCTGATCTTGGAATCCACTTTGCCGCGGAGCCACTCCGCTACCTCGTCCAGGCCCTCGCCCGTCGCCGCGGATACGAGGAACACCGGCGCGTCAGGATTTCTCATCGCAACGTACTCTCTGAACCTGTCGACATCGAAGTCGAAAGCCTCCATCGCGTCGATCTTATTGAGCAGCACGACATCCGCCTTTTCGAACATCAGAGGGTACTTGAGCGGCTTGTCGTCTCCCTCAGGCACCGAGAGTATGACGAGATCCATGTCGGCTCCCGTGTCGAATTCCGCAGGGCACACGAGGTTCCCGACGTTCTCGAGTATGACGAGGTCGAGGTCCTCCGCTCCGATCTCTTTAAGAGACTGCCTGCTCATGTCCGCATCGAGGTGGCACATGCCGCCCGTATGGAGCTGCACTGCCTTCAGGCCGGCGTCGAGCATCGTCTTCGTGTCCACATCGCCGTCGATGTCCGCCTCGAGCACGCCTATCTTATAGCCGTCTTTGAGCCTGCCGGTCAGACCGAGCAGAGTCGTCGTCTTGCCCGCTCCCGGAGAGGACATCACGTTGATGTAGTATACGTTCTGATCCGCGGTCTCTTTGCGGAGCTTTTCGGCGTCCGCGTCGTTGTCGGCGAGTATGCTCTCCTTCAGATCGATTATTTTCAGTTCACTGAGTTCCATGTTTTATATATTTCCTCTCTTTTACGCGTAAGTATGGTATAATCCCATAGTTACAATTCACGAATATATTACCGCTACAATTATAATTAAAAACACCGGATATTGCACGCTATATCGGCAGAGGGGCAGAGTCCCGCTTCCGCAGGCAGAAACGCATCCGCAGGGGAACAGGGAATGAGCAGAAGATTTACGGATTCAGAATACAGAAACATAAAGAGGCGCGAGCGCGAAGTCATCGGCCAGATGCTCGAAGAGCTCAAGAAGTCGAAGGACAAGCGCTACCTCTTCAAGGACAAGCACGTGGTGACAGACCTCAGGGACATGCTGGACTACAGCGCCGAAGAGCACCCTGACCTGCCCCTCTTCATGCAGAAGTACAAGCCGAACCAGCCGTTCAGGAAGATCAGCTTCCGCCAGGCCCGCGAGGATGTATACGCGATCGGTACGTCCCTCATCGAGCTCGGTCTCGAAGAAAGACACATCGCCCTCATCGGGAGGAACTCCTCGGAGTGGGGCGAGTCCTATCTCGCGATCGTCGGTGGAGTCGGCGTCGTGGTCCCTCTCGACAGGGAGCTCAATCAGAGCGAGCTCGAGCAGCTTACCATAAAGGGCGATGTCGAAGCCGTCATCACGATAAAC
>CACYHM010000196.1:677-3984 GCA_902774195.1 uncultured Eubacteriales bacterium | reverse complement strand
CACGGGCATGCTTCTCGGTCTTCAGGAGAAACTCAAAGAGCAGGGCAAGGAGCCTCTGGACATGAAGTACTTCAGACAGAAGGCGATCTCCTTCCTCGCTATCGGCGGATCCGACTGGGCAGTCAGAACAGAGACTGACCACGCTATGCTCGCCATGAGCCCTGGCTGGAAGGTCATCGACAATGAGTACTTCTCGTGGTGCAAGGACGTCATCATGCAGGACGACAAGATCGAGAGAACAAAGGAAATGGCCAGAAACCTCGTAGAGGCCGCTCAGTATATCATCGACAATAACCTGATGATCATGGGCTCCGATGACGTGGATCTCTGGAAGGGCAAGAAGGGCGCATGCCCGCACTGCCACGGCAACGCTTTCTACATCTTCCCTGGCACGACTGACGCCGAGTGCGAGCTCTGCGGACTCCGCGGCAAGCTTGTAGTCGAGGGCGACGCAATGGTATTCAAGTTCGATCCTTCGACAGAATGGCATGCTCACGACATCCTCTCGGGCAAGGCTGCTCACGGCGAGGACATCTTCGAGAACGAAGGCAGACTCATGAACCTCTACAAGGATCCTGAGTTCAAGGCCCGCAAGGAGCACTACACAAGCGTTATCGAGCCTACACCATCCCCATCCAAGGGCAACTGATTTTCCTGAAGAAAGGAGAAACGATGAACAGACCTGAATTCTATCCGGTAAGAAGCATAATCCTGGTCGACCTCGCTCACGAGGACTACAGGATCAAGCTCGAGAACTGGCTTTACAGATATCATGTTCCGGACAGCATCTCGCAGTTCGGACCTTATGTAAGCAAATACGCGTTCTATCCGGCGCTCCCGACTCCTCCGGGCGGAGAGAGATTCGGCACCGTAAGGATGCAGATGACTGAGCACTACTGGCTCGCAAACCCTAACGATCTTGGATTCGCAAGCGACCATCACAAGGTCTTGACCGAGTACTTCCCGACGGACGTGCTCGTATGGCAGAACAACATCCCTGACACGGGTCATTCCCACAGCATCGAAAAATCCGAAGAGGTAAACCTCGAGGGAGATGACGCGAGAGCCACAAAGGGCGATGAGGCCGCGGGAACCGTTCCTTTCATATTCGCATTCGTGCCTGTATGGTGGGAAGAGGACTTCAAGGGAGAAGGCCGCACGGTCGAGGACGGACCGAACTACAGATGGCAGTTCGTCGTCAAGTATCCTGAAGGCGTCAGCGCCGAAGAGGGCGACAAGTGGCTCAGAGAAGAGTTCATCCCTGCGTGGACTTCGCACGACGGATGTACGCGCTGCGTATCCAGCAAAATAAAGAAGGAAGTCAACAACTGCGACTTCGACCGCATCGTAGAGATGTGGTTCGAGTGCCAGAGCGCGTGGGTCGATGCATGCGAGGCTGCTGCGAAGAAGTGCAAAAAGCCTGCATGGGCCGAGACAGAGGACTTCCCTTATCTCAAGAAATCCTACGGCATCAGCGGCATCTTCCTGTCGGATTACGCCAGATCGGACAATCTGACACAGTACCGCGGATACATCACGATGAGATAGGATGAGCAGAAAAGAGATTTTGACGCTTGCGCTCCTCATAGCGGTGCTGCCTCCGGCATGGGCGGTTGCTAGCCCGTACCTCGGCAACAGCGTGGGGCCGGTCGCTCTGATAGCGGCGGGCATCTACGCAGCCAACGGCAACAAATGGGAGGACGCCCATAAGATCGCACTCGGCTATCTGGCCGGAGACATATGGGCTCTTGCAGCGACTGCGGTAATGACGCGTACGCCGCTGGACCCGGACGTGACGCTGTTCGCAGTCCTGGCAGTGCTGGGCTTCATGGCCGTCGTGATATCACAGAAACTCCCGTCGCTTTTCTACATGCCTTCGTGGCTTGCCGGATGGGCGATAGGGATGCTGGCGATGAATCTGGACAAGACGACTCCTCTGATGAGTCTCACCGTCCAGATCGGCGCGGCGATGCTTGTAGGCGTGTATTACATAGGAGCGCTCGTGGACAAGCTCCACAGGCTTATGAACAGATAAGTTTTTTCCATCGGTGAGAGTCTGACAGACAAGCTATCGGACTCTTTCCAGCAAGGAGAATCGAAATGGGCAAAGGAAAATATTTTTATTCGAAGGGCGAAGGCAACGACGGATACATAAAGAACCTCGAAGTGCTCGGCTACTGCGATCTTGACGGCAAGGCCGGCATGTTCCAGATGGCCCTTTACCGCACGGAGTCCGGCAGATACCTTCTCTACGGAGCTGCGTTCGCGGCAGGTCCTGAGGGCGTGGGCATCATGATAAGCGATGTCACGGATCCGCGGGATCCTGTGTTCATAAAGAAGTGGCTGCCGTTCAGCATCGAGGAATATCCTACGACATCAATCCCTAAGCTGCAGATCGCCGACGACAAGCTGGTATTCGCTCTGACGTCGGGAAGCGGCCCGGGAGTGCTGGTCGGCGACCGCGCAAAGATGAAGAGCCTGCAGGGCATCATGGTATACGACCTCAAAAAGGATCCTGAGAACCCTGAGTTCCTCGGATACTGGGACTGCGGAGTCCCTTATTCGATGGGCGTCCACCGCTTCATGTACAACGGCGGCGACTACGTGCATCTTTCGGCCGAGGCCGATGAGCACGAGGGCATGATCTACAGGATCGTGGACATATCGGACCCTCAGAACATCAAAGAGGTCGGACGCTGGTGGGCGCCTCACCAGTACATCTACGGAGTTCCGGGACGCGAGGTCGATCACTCGGCTCCTCATAATCCTGACTTCATGGACAAAGGCTGGATGCACGGGCCTCCGTTCGTGCTCGGCGACAAGGCCTATCTCGGCTACGGCGGGGACGGACTGTATGTGCTCGATGTCTCCGACTTCACAAGACCGAAGGCTCTCGGACAGCTCAGGTTCATGCCTGCCTTCTCAAGCAGACTCGCCGGAGCAAGGACGCACACGGCTCTGCCTCTGAAGGGAAGAGACCTCTGCGTAGTCACGAACGAGGGCGAGAGATTCGGCTTCATAAAGGACGGCATGGTCACGCAGGCTCAGTCGGTGAACAACATCCACATGGTGGACGTGAGCGACCCGACGAACCCTGTACTGATAGCGGAGTTCCCGTATCCTGAAGTCCCTGAGGACTTCCCGGCTCCTAACTTCAACACCTACTGCCTGGCAGAGGGTTCGAAGGGCGGACCGTTCGGACCGCACAACCTGCATGAGCCTATGGACGGAAAGCCGTGGCTCGAGCAGAGGACGGACGTGGTATACGACTGCTACTTCGCCGCGGGACTGAGGATATATGACGTAT
>CACYHM010000196.1:0-660 GCA_902774195.1 uncultured Eubacteriales bacterium | reverse complement strand
TATGACGTATCCGATCCTTTCTACATCAAGGAGAAGGCATACTTCATTCCGCCGAACCCGACAAAGAAGTTCTTCCCGTTCCCGGGACCGATGATGGCCATGACAGAAGACATCGTTGTCGACGACAGAGGCAACATCATCATCGACGCGAACAGCGACGGATTCTACATCCTGCGCAAGACATACGAAGACTGATAACCAGAGTTTATTCCTCTCTGATCAGCAATAAAACGGATCCATTTGAGACAAAGTCCTCATCTGGATCCATTTTTCTTTCTCAATTAAGCGTTCAATTGGAACCATTTGGAGAGGGCACCCCTATTTGGTTCCATTGATGTGATATTATATAAGCAGAAACAGGATCCGCCGTCGGGGAGGACGTCAGGAAAGAAGCATGCATTTTGTCGACGCAAAAGGAATACTCACAACAAGCGGCGGACGCTGCGGAATGAACATCTACCGGGGGTGCACACACGGCTGCATCTACTGCGACAGCAGGAGCCGGTGCTACCAGTTCACGCATCCTTTTGAAGATGTAGAGGTCAAGCAGAACGCGCCGGAGCTTCTCGAAAAGGCGCTGCGATCAAAACGAAAGAAATGCATGATAGGCACGGGCTCGATGTCCGACCCGTACATGCACTGTGAAGAGCAGCTCCGCCT
>CACYHM010000195.1 GCA_902774195.1 uncultured Eubacteriales bacterium | reverse complement strand
GAAGAGGACAAGAAGCAGAAGGAAGCAGTCGAGACGAAGAACCAGTCCGAGGGCATGATCTTCGAGATCGACAAGCAGCTCGGCGAGCTGGGCGACAAGGTCACAGCAGATGAGAAGTCGGCTGTCGAGGCAGCTAAGGACGAACTCCAGAAGGCCATCGACGCAGGCGATGTCGAAGCGATGAAGACCAAGATGGAAGCTCTGACAAACGCGTTCTATCCGATCTCGACAAGGATCTACCAGGAGGCTCAGGCTGCTCAGGGCGGCGCAGGAGCTCAGGGATTCGACCCGAACAACATGGGCGGCATGGGCTTCGATCCTAACATGGGCAACATGGGCGGAGCAGGCAGCGTCAATGATGACGGTTCGGTCGATGCTGACTACGAGGTCGTTGACGACAACGAATAATGTATAGTGGCATACTGAGGCCGCGGACACCTGAGGGCGCTCCGCGCCTCGGCATGACAGAAAGGTAAACATATTTATGGCAGACAAGAGAGATTATTACGAGGTCCTTGGGGTCAGCAAGAACGCGTCGGATGCCGAGATCAAAAAGGCTTACCACAAGCTCGCGATGAAATATCATCCGGACAGGAACCCGGGCGATAAGTCAGCCGAGGAAAAATTCAAGGAAGCCAACGAGGCGTACGAGATACTTTCCGACCCTGATAAAAAGGACAAATATGACAGATTCGGATTTGCAGGCGTAGACCCGAATTTCGGAGCGGGCCAGGGCGGCTTCGGCGGTTTCGGCGGCTTCGGAAACTTCGGAGGCGGCATGGGCGGCATGGGCTTCGAAGACATCTTCGACATGTTCGGAGGCATGGGAGGAGGCTCAAGGCGCAGATCCAGATCCGGCCCTCAGAAGGGCAGAGACCTGCAGAAGACTGTCACCATCGATTTCACCGACGCTCTCTTCGGATGCAGCAAGCAGATAGAGCTCACGAAGGCCGTCAAGTGCAAGACCTGCGGCGGCAGCGGGTGCAAACCGGGCACGAACAAGAAGACCTGCGACCAGTGCGGAGGCTCCGGACAGGTGTCCCAGGTGAGCAACACTCCTTTCGGCAGGTTCCAGAACATCACTACATGTCCTAAGTGCGGCGGCAGCGGCCAGATCGTCGAGACACCGTGCTCCGACTGCGGAGGCACCGGCGTGATGAAGAAGACCGTCAAGATCAAGGTGGACATTCCTGCAGGGGTGGATACCGACAGCATCGTGACAGTCAGAGGACAGGGCGAGCCGGGCAGGAACGGCGGACCGGACGGCGATCTGTACATCGTCATCAATGTGAGACCTCACAGCACCTACAAGAGGAGAGGAAACGACCTCTATCTCGACCTGCCTATCACATTCGATCAGGCGGCGCTTGGCGCCAAGGTGCAGGTCCCTGGTTTCGGCGAAAGCTACAGCTATACGATAACGCCGGGCACACAGACCGGATCCACGTTCAGACTCAAGGGCAAGGGTGTCCCTGATATAAGGACCGGAAGAAAGGGCGACCTGTACGTAAAGGTCATAGTAGAGGTACCGGCAAAGCTCAGCAGAAAAGAGAAGAAGGCCATCGAGGACATGGCAAATGCCATACCGGCAAGCGCTTATCCGAAGAAGTCGAAGTTCGATAAACTGAAATTCTAGCAATGCTCAGGCGGGATGACCCTGGCGTCTCCCGCCTGAAGTGAAATGACAGAACCGGGCGCATCTCACGAGGACTGCAAACGTCTCTGTGATGCGCCCTTACTATATCTGAAAGGCGGCCTGAAGGAGGCTGCCGGAAAGGGAAACGGACAAAAATGATAGTAGTACCTGTATACAACATAATACTTGCGCCGGGTGCTTCGATCTACATGGGAATAGATCAGATAAAGAAGACGAGCGGAGGCAAAGAGATCGCTCCGGGCGAGAGGGTGGTCCTCATCGTCGCTAAGGAGAACAGGAGCTTCAATGAGCTCGATGAGAACAGCTTCTATCCTGTCGGCGTTTCTGCTTCGATCACCGAGGTGAACAGGCAGGGATTCGTTCTGATGAATCTCGGATACAGGGTGGACATCGAGAACATCGAGATAAAACCGGACCACACCATAAGCCTCAGCATCAGCAGGAGGACGGACATAGAAGATCTTCCGGCCGATGTCGAGAAAAGAAAGACGAAGGAGCTCGTCGAAGAGATGCGCAAATTCGCTTCGGGATTCGAGTGGGCAGATTCGATAGAATACTGGCTGAAACAGATCGACACTCTCGGAAAGGCCGCGAGCGCTGTGTCGCCGTGGATAGACGAGACCAACGAGAGACGCTACGCCATACTCGCCGAAGACAGCAGGGCGAAGAGGGCGGAGCTCATCGAAGAGATGATCTACGGCTTCCTGGAGGTCGGCCGGATCACGAACGAGGCCATGACATCCCAGCAGCAGGAACATCAGCAGATGTACCGCGAATCGGCGATCAAGAAGCAGATGGAGCACCTCCAGAGGGAGCTCGACGAGATGCATCCTGAGAACGTCAGCGACATCCAGCAGCTCGAACAGAAGGTAGCCGAATCCGGCATGAACGAGACAGCGAGAAAAGAGGCAAACAAGGTCCTCAACAGACTCAAGCAGGAGGGCGGTCAGGGCGCCGAAGCCGGCATGCTCTATGACTACCTGGATTTCGTGACGGGGCTGTCGTGGAAGAAGGCCGAGCCTCAGCATATAGATCTCGCTGAGGCCAGAAAGATACTCGACGAAGACCACTACGGACTCGATAAGGTCAAGGACCGCATCATACAGCAGATCGCTGTGATGAACCTCAAGAAAAGCCAGGCCGGCTCGATACTCCTCTTCGTGGGAGCGCCGGGAACGGGCAAGACGAGCATCGGCAGGAGCATAGCGAGGGCTCTCGGCAGGGAGTATTCCAGAGTGAGCCTCGGAGGCGTGCACGACGAGTCCGACATCCGCGGCCACAGGCGCACGTATATCGGAGCGATGCCGGGCAGGATAATGGACGGCATCAGCAAGAGCGGAGTCTCGAATCCGGTAATGGTGCTGGACGAGGTGGACAAGCTCTCAGATTCGTTCCACGGAAGCCCTGCGAGCGCGCTGCTCGAGGTGCTCGATCCTGAGCAGAACAACAGCTTCACCGACCACTATATGAACGTCCCGTACGATCTGTCGGATGTGATGTTCATATGCACGGCCAACACGACGGACACCATACCGGAGCCTCTGCTGAACCGCATGGAGGTCATACAGTTCAGCGGCTATACTCCGATAGAAAAACTCCATATAGCGAAGGAACACCTCGTCCCGAGATCGATGGAGAGCATGGGCATACAGCCTGA